>DTWI01000247.1 GCA_012963075.1 Fidelibacterota bacterium | reverse complement strand
CTTATCTACTGGCTTATCAAATAAATGTATTTTAGGCAACGCCCCCAAGCTAAAAAGCGTTTCCATTCAGCAGGGTGGCTATGAATTTTGGTGATTTTTGGGTGTATGTTTTTATCAAATCACTTGTGTTTTATACTCGAATTTATAACCATTTTCGGCAAGTTCAGATAATATCGGTTTGTATATCTCTTCTGTTATTGGCTTTAAAACCCCTTTTGATCGTATCGTACCTTCAAGTATCAATCTGGAAGCAATGGCTGCTGGTAGTCCAACTGCTCTTGACATTGCAGAATGTCCAAATGGCCTTCCTTCTACTTTCATGGTTGCGATTCTTTTTTCCATACGATTATCGAATTCTACGATGGCTTCGTTATGAACAATAATCATGTCCTTTTCGTGGTCTTTATAGGTCATTTTTTCTTGCATTAGCCCCAACAATACGTCTGCGTTGGTTCCCTTGCTCATAGGAATTTGCTCATCATCAAATAACCCAAGCCATTGTAGTTGTTTTATAATGTCGGATGATGTTTTCAGGTTGAGCTTATCAGATACTGCTTGTTTGATGTCTGTATCTCCACTTGCCCCAATAAGCAATGCTGTAAATTGCTTATACGTTACACCTTGTAGGTCATGGCTTTCTTCATTACTCAGCAAATTAAGGTCTTTCATACTTTGCATAGAGTTACAATAACCAGGGTGCCGCAACAATCCTCTATAAAAATCCGAAACATCTTCTAGCCCATAATCTTTAATGTAATTAGTACTGTCTCTATTTGGGTAAGTTTCAAATGTTCCTAACCCTTCAACATCGACCAACCAACTACTTTCAAACAAATTCTCTCCAGACACTTCTATCTTTTGTCCATTTTGTATATAAGTGGCTGGGGTTTGAGCCGCAGTTAATAATCCACGAGGGCTCCATGAAAATTTGTAACCATAGGGATTATTATTATGCTCAAATGAAGGAATTCCTGAACCATATGATTTGAAAGATTTTATCTTACCACCTTCCTTCTTCACCTGATTTATCATTTTCATGGCCCCCATATGATCAATCCCCGGGTCTTCCCCAATCTCATTTAAAACAATAATGCCCGCCTTTTTGACTTTTTCATCCAAGGCCTTCATCTCAGGGCTGATGTAAGAAGTGGTAACCATATTAATTCCATGTTTCAAACACACGTTAGCCACAATTACATGCATATTTGGTGGTATCATACTCACCACTAAATCAACACCTTTTACCATTTCATCCAATTCGTTGTAAGGTGGTGTTGCACTCCACAATACTCTATTACCCAGCGCTCTTCCTGCAACGATTAATCCTGAATGCTTATTATCTCTACTGGCAACCAGCACTTCATATTTACATTTATCAATAAAATAATCGACTAGAGGCTTAACAACATACCCGGTTCCTAATACTAATACTCGTTTCATAACACTCCTATGTTTAATGATTTACTAATTATTATTTCGAAATAGAAGGAATTACACCCAATGGTTTGTATAAAATGTGTTTCAATGCATTTTTTCACTGTGCAGTACGGATGTTTTAATTAATCACGCCCCTCATAAACAAT
>DTWI01000246.1 GCA_012963075.1 Fidelibacterota bacterium | reverse complement strand
TTGATTTCTTTTCTAAAGTGCATTGTTTTTTCTTCTAATTGATTTTTGTATTCATGACTTTCAGAGATAATTTGAAAAACTTTGATACAGGCTGCCACCAAAGGAGGTGCTAAACTATTAGAAAATAAATAAGGCCTAGATTTTTGTCTTAATATTTCAATTATTTCTTTTGAAGAGCATATAAATCCTCCTGATGCTCCTCCTAGTGCCTTTCCGAATGTTGATGTAATAATATCTATGCTATTTAAAACATTATGGTAATCTCCGCTTCCACGACCTTGTTTTCCAAGGAAGCCAGTAGCATGACAATCATCGACCATAACCAATGCATTGTATTTTTTTGCAAGTAAGACTATATCTTTTAATGGAGCAATAACTCCATCCATACTGAAAACACCATCTGTTGCAATTAGTTTTAATCTACCATTAGATGTCTTAAGTAATTCTTCCAAGTGATTCATATCGCAATGTCTATATCGATTTTTTTCAGCTTTACACAATCGTATTCCATCAATAATAGATGCATGATTTAATTCATCAGAAAATACAGCATCATCCTTTGACAAAATTGTTTCAAAAAGACCACCATTAGCATCAAAACATGAAGAATAGAGGATAGCATCTTCCATGGAATGAAATTCACTTACTATTTTTTCTAGATCTTTATGTATCGTTTGAGTGCCACAAATAAATCTTACTGAACTTAATCCAAATCCCCATTCTTCGATTGCCTTGATTGCAGCCTTTTTTACTATGCTGTTATTTGACAATCCTAAATAATTATTGGCACAAAAATTAATTACAGATTTTCCTAGGACATTAATTTCTGTTTCTTGTGGAGTCTGGATTACTCTTTCATTTTTAAATGTACCAGCTTTTTTAATATCAGCTATCTGTTTGTTAAGAATTTTTTTAATGTCTTCCATAATATTCTTTTACTGTTGGAATCAAATATTCCATGAAAAAAGATTTTTTATCATGTTTATTTGAAAAACTCCATTCTTTCTTTGCCTTTTCACAATTTAAACTATCAGGCCAAGTATCTGCAACAGATTGAAGTTTTTCTTCTATATTGTAGCTTATATTAAATTTTGGAAATTCTTTCTGTAACATTCCAATAATATCATTTGGTGTTAAACTGACTTCTTCAATATTGAATGTTCTTAATTTTGATTTAATATTGTCGGCAGACATTAGCTGAATAATTGATTCAACTGCTTTATGTATTCCAATAAATGGTAATTTTGTGTTTTTATCTATTTTACATTCATAATTTTCTTTATTGTTTTTTGATAAAAAAGCAGCAGCATGCAACATTTGTGGGGCAAAATCAGTTGTTCCTCCATTTGGGATTGTGTACGGACTAATAATTCCTGGGAATCTTATAGATCGGAAATCGATTCCAGAATTTAATTTGTAACTTTGTTCGTGTTTTTCAGCTCCATACTGTTCTATGACTAACTTATTTTTTCCATATATTGTTGTAGGTTGAATAATATCGGTCTCTTTTGCTTTGATTAATTTTCTTGGACCATATACTGCAATAGAACTTGGGAAAAAGAAACGCACAAAATTTCCATTTTTCATTCCTGAATCAAATGCAGAGTTAATAATCAACCTAGATCCCTCTTCATTAACTTGTTTTGCCAGTTGTGGGTTTTTGATTGCAGATTGACTTAGTAGTGCAGCAAAATGGTATACCTGAGTAATTGCAAAATTATTAAATAGTTTCTTAATGATTTTTTCATTAATTATAGTACCTTTTATATATAAGATATTTTTATAGTTTGTAATAGGTTTGTTAATATCAAACGCAATAATTCTAGCGTTATTTTTTTTAACAGATGAAAGTAATTGACTACCAATTTCACCATTAGACCCGGTAATAAGTATTGTTTCCATCATTGCTATAAATTAATCAATTCAACTCATTTGTTAAAAACTTTGTATTAGGAACTAATACCAAGTAAATTTTTTATTCTAATGACTAAGATTATCTCTATCATTAACCAAAAAGGAGGAGTTGGTAAAACAACCACCGCTATTAATCTAGCTGCTAGTTTTGCTATCTTAGCAAAAAAGACTTTATTAGTTGATTTTGATCCACAAGCTAATGCGACCACAAGTTTATTAAATTCTGGTATAGAAAATAACTTCTCTATTTATGATGCTTTGAGTCAGACCAAAACTATAAAACAAGTTATATCAAAAACAGATTTAGATTTTCTTGATTTTATAAGATCAGATCAAAATTTGGTTGGGTGTGAAATTGAATTGGTTTCTATACCAAATCGAGAAAAACAATTACTAAGATTAATTAATAAAGTAAAAAAAGATTATGATTTTATCTTGATAGATTGTCCTCCATCATTAGGTTTGTTAACGCTTAATGCTTTGGTTGTCTCAGATAGTGTTTTAATTCCAATTCAGAGTGAATTTTTAGCATTAGAAGGTTTAAAAGGTTTAAGTGAAACCATTAGATTGGTTAAGGAAAATTTTAACAAAAATTTAAAAATTTTAGGTATTTTAATTACTATGCACAGTAGAAGACTTAAGCTCGCAAGAAAGGTTAAAAATTTGTTAAAATCAAATTTTAAAAATAAATTGTTTAATACTATAATTAATAGAAATGTTAGATTAGCTGAAGCTCCCGATGATGGTAAACCTGCCATTGTATATGATGTAGATTGTGCTGGAGCAAAAAATTATATGGATTTAGCAATAGAGATCTTAAATGACAAAAAATAAAAAAATAGGACAAGGAATTAATGCATTAATTGCTCCAAAATCTGTGATTGATGTTAAACAAGCAGATATTTTGATGAGTAGAATTGTTCCTAATCCAAATCAACCAAGAAGAATCTTTGGAGAAAAATCATTGAAACAATTATCTCAATCAATCGAAGAGAAAGGCCTAATTAGTCCTATCACAGTTAAGCAATCAAAAAATAAATATATCATTATTGCTGGAGAAAGAAGATTTAGAGCACATCAACTTCTAAAAAGAAGGAAAATCCCAGTATATATCCTTGAAAGTGATTCAAATAAAGATTTAATGTATATGTCATTAATTGAAAATATTCAAAGAGAAGACTTAAATCCAATTGAACAAGCAAAAGCATATAAATATTTAAAAGAAAACTTAGATAGTTCTATTACTGAAATTGCAAAAACAATTGGAAAATCAAGACCAGCAGTATCTAATATATTAAGATTGTTAAAATTGCCGATTGAAATTCAAGAAAGTATTCTTATAGGAGATATTAGTGAAGGTCAAGCTAGAATAATATTACAGAAAAAAACTATACAAGGTATGATTTCATTATGGAAAAAAATACTAAGAGATAAAATGTCTGTTCGAAGTGTGGAGGCAGCCGTTTCAAAGAATAAAAAATGGCAAAAACAATTAGAAAATATTGAAAACAAAATTGCTCGAATTATAGGTGTAAAAGTAACAATTAAGAAAAGCAAAAAAACTGGTAAAGGTTTTGTAAAAATTCATTTTGATTCTAAAACTTGGGAAAGAGTTTTAGAAGCTTTGGGGATTAAATAAATGAAACATAAAGACTATAAGCTACTTTTTATGTCTGTTTTAAATAAAAAGACATGGCAAATAGAATTTACAAGATCAACACTTATTACTGGTTCTATTATTGTCGGATTGTGTTTTATTATCTCGTTGTCATTATTGGTTCTTTCTATTCCTATTGTGAGAGAATATCTTGAAATCAATGCAATTAATCGAAAAATCAACACGCAAAAAGAAGCAATTGATGATCTTTCAGATAGTTTAAACGAAATTGGATTAATGAAATCTTATATTGAAAATATTATTGGTTTAGATTCAGAAGATAAACTAAATAGTTCTAATATTCGATTTATGGTTACGGGGAATATTCCTAGTATAAAGCCAAATAATGGGATCATAAGTAAAGAATTTGATTTAGAAAGCAATCACTTTGGGATTGATATTGTGAATGAAGAAAATAGTCCAATTTTATCTACTGCAAATGGGACAGTAATCTATAGCGACTTCTCAGTAAATTATGGTAATTCTATTATTATTGATCATGAAAATGGATATTATTCGCATTATTATCACAATGAAGAAAATTTTGTTAAAAGAAATGAACGTATTGAAAAGAATACAATTATTGCTTACTTAGGAAATACTGGAATGTCATCAGGGCCTCATCTACATTTTGAAATTTGGAAAGATGGAAAACCAATTAATCCATTATCTTTTTTCCCAGATTATTCAAAAAAATCTGATAAATTAGAAACAGAAAATAATGAACAATAAATCTACTAATAGTCAAACAATAATTGCTGAAGATGTTCAAATTGATGGTGATATGAATTTATCTGGCAATATCACAATTTATGGAGAAATAAGGGGATCAGTATCTACACATGGTTCAGTACAGCTTGCAAAAAATGGAAAAATTTTTGGCGATGTTAAAGCAACTGCTATTCAAATGAATGGCTATGTTGAAGGAGACATTTACATTAATGGGACTGCAGAGTTATTAAGTAATTGTGAACTAGTAGGAGACTTAAGGTATAAAGTTTTAAATATTCAAGATGGAGCACAATTCTCTGGTCGATGTGAGATTATTAATAGCGAAGTCGATTCTGATTAACTGAATGAAAAAAGATAATAAATCTTTTATTTCCATTCTTGCAAAAGACTATTCTCTTTCCATCACTTTTTTTTCAACAATAATTTTTTTTGGGTTACTAGGATTTTTTTTTGATAAATATTTTGATTTAAAATATATACTTATTCTTGGACTTTTTTTAGGAATTATAATTGGTTCCTATCAGATTTATAACTCAATAATGAAAAATGATTAAAAATCCACATTTTTGCTATTTTTAGATTGATTTTTTTTTCTTAGGTTCAAGCGATGTTAATTGATAAAACTGATAAAAAAGATCCGGTAGATATTGCAATAGAACATGTTGCAAATTCTGATATACATCATCCTTTATTTGATATACCCTTTTTAAAACAGTTTTTTTTTGGAATTGATCTCTCGATTACTAAACATGTTTTTTTGTTGTTTTTAGTAGCATTTATAACCGTCTCATCAATAGTGTTTCTAGTACAACGTTATATTTCTAGTAAAACAAAAATACCAGGAAAAATGATGAGTTTTATAGAAATGGTAATTGTTTTTCTAAGAAAAGATATTTTAAAAGGTTTTATTGGTGAAAAATATTACAAAGATTGGGAAGGTCTTGTTTATTCATTATTTTTCTTTATTCTTATTGGTAATTTTTTAGGTTTGATTCCTATTTTTGATTTACTTGGTCTTATCAATTATTTGGGAGGGGGAAATTCTAATGATGGAACTATATTAGCAAATTTGACACATGGTGGTAATACTGTAACTGCTAATATCAATGTAAACTTTGCTTTAGCGCTCATTACATGTTGCGCATTTACTGTTGCAGGAATAAGAAAATACGGGTTTTTTAAACATTGGAAAAATTTAGCCCCTCCAGGGTTAGCTTTGCCATTATATTTGATTGTTATCCCGATTGAAATTATGGCAATGCTTATTAGACCTCTTTCGTTAACTCTTAGGTTAGCAGGTAATATGATGGGAGGTCACCTAGCATTAATTATTTTTACGATGTTTATTATAACTAATGCAAATGTATATGGAAATGAATATAGTTATGGATATGGAATTCTTGCAGGATTGGGAACTAGTATATTTTCAGTTACACTTTCTATTGGCATAATATTGTTGGAAATTTTAATAGCATTTATACAAGCATATGTATTTGCTTTATTGACAGCTGTTTATATAGGAATGGCTGTAAACGTTGATCATTAACAAAAAAGGAGTATGAAATGGGAGCAATCGGAGCAGGCTTAGCAGTAGTTGGTGCCGGTATCGGTATTGGTTTAATTGGGATGGGAGTTGCAGGCGCAGTTGCTAGACAACCTGAAGCTAAAGATGAAATTAGAGCCCAAACATTTATTCTAGCAATTTTAGTAGAAGGAACAGCTATTTTACTAGGATTGTTAGGTTTATTTATTGGTTAATAAGTAAAAAAGAAAGGAAAATATGGATACTCTATTTGAACATCCTTTATTTACAGATGATCCAGGTTTATTCATCTGGTCAATAGTAATCTTTTTATTAGTTTTGTTTATCTTAAAACGATATGCATGGACACCTTTGCTCAATTTTATTGATCAAAGAGAAAAAGAAATTTCTGATTCTTTAGCAATGGCAAAAAGTGCTAAAGCAGACCTTGAAAAAGTAAAAGAAGAATCAGAAAAAATTCTTAATGAAGCAAAAAATCAAAGTAAATCTATTGTTAATGATGGTAAACAGAAAGCTGAACAATCTGCTAATAGAATTTTGGATGATGCAAAACAAAAATCAGATGAATTTGTTCTTGATGCTAAAAAGAGGATTAATGTTGAAAAAGAGAAAGCTGTTAAAGAAATAAAAGAAGAAGTTGTTGATTTGAGTCTAGAATTAGCGTCTAAAGTTTTACAAAGAAATGTTAAAGATGACGATAATAGTAAATTTATTCAATCATCACTTGAGGCAATTAATACCGATGAAGCAAAATCATAAAAAAATAAAAATATATTCAACATCACTCTGTTCTCTAGTAACAGATTTTGAAGAATTTAAAACAACCAAAATTGTGTTGAATGATTTCGTAGTTCTTATGAAAAAAGATTCGACGATTAATGCATTTTTACAATCTAAATCAATTGATAAAAATCAAAAAGTAGCAATCTTTAAGAATGCATTAAATGGTGTAGTTAATAGTGATTTATTAGACATTATTATAGTAATGGTTGAAAATGATGATATCAATTTATTATCAGAGGTGAATAAAAATTTTCTTTCATTAACTAAAGAAAAATTAAATGTTGCCTATGTTGAAGTAATTGCATCATTTGATATGGGAGATGATTCTAAAAATAATCTTTTACAAGAATTGAAAACAGCTACAAAAAAAGAAATTGATTTTAATTTTTCTGTTGATAAGAGTTTAATTGGCGGACTAAAGATTAAGGTTGATGACATGTTATTTGATAGTAGTTTGAAAACAAAATTAGAAAATGCAAAATTAAAATTAATAGGGGTATAAATGGAAATTAAAACAGATCAAATTGGAGACTTACTACGAAATCAGATAAAAAATATTAATAGTGATATTGATATTAATGAAGTAGGTGCAGTGTTAGCGGTTGGAGACGGTGTTGCTAGAACAAGTGGTCTTGGTAATGTTATGAGTTCTGAACTAATAGAGTTTCCAAATGATGTTTTTGGAATGGCATTAAACTTGGAAGAAGAAAACGTGGGAGCTGTATTATTTGGAGATAGTAGTCTGATAAAAGAAGGAGATATCGTGAAGAGAACGGGAAGAGTTGCTGAAGTTCCTGTTGGAGAAGAATTATTAGGTAGGGTTGTGAATCCTTTAGGTAAACCTCTTGATGGTAGAGGTCCTATTAATGCAAAAAAAACACTCCCAATTGAAAGAAAAGCTTTAGGCGTAATGTCAAGATCTCCTGTGAATGAACCTTTACAGACAGGATTGAAAGCAATAGATAGTATGATTCCTATTGGTAGAGGTCAAAGAGAACTTATTATTGGAGACAGACAAACAGGTAAATCTGCAATTGCAGCAGATACTATTATCAATCAGAAATCATCACATAATACAGATAGTCCCGTTTATTGTATTTATGTTGCAATTGGGCAGAAAGCATC
>DTWI01000245.1 GCA_012963075.1 Fidelibacterota bacterium | reverse complement strand
TTTTGAATAATAAAACACCTTCATCTTGTATTTCAAGAGACGTAATTTGTTTCGATATATTATCAAATCCAATTAGTAGCAATTTAGAATCCAATTTGTAGGTTACTAAAAAAATTGATTCCTCATCATTTATCTCAGTCATGTGATATCGAGATAGTTCCCCTTTATTAAAAACATCTAATAAAGTTTCATCGGCACTTTCTATAATAATCAACTGATTATTAAAATCATAAGTTCTGACTTCATTATTTTCTATTAGTATTATGTTTTTATTTTCTGAGAAAGTATCAAAATAAATTTGATTACCAGATATTGATAGCTTTGTTTGATTTTCTAGTGACTCCATAGATAGAATTATAGTTTTATTATCCAACTCTTCTATGAAAGAAATTATATCATCTGAGATTGTATTTTGAGTATATAAAATGCTGACTAGAAATAATAGTTTACTATATTTCTTCATCATCTCTGATTGTCTCTAGATAAGATTCATCTACTAGAATTTCACGAGCTTTACTTCCAGAAAATGGACCTACTATTCTTAATCTTTCCATCTCATCAATTAAACGAGCTGCTCTCGAGTAACCAATTGATAACCTTCTTTGTAATAGTGAGATTGAAGCTTGTTTGCTCACTATAATAATCTCAATTGCCTTATTTAATAGTTCATCATTAAAACTATTTTCATTATCATTTAAGATACTTGTAATATCTTTTATTGTTTCAATCACAAGTTCAGTTGGTTTAGGCTGTTCAGATATATAATTAACAACATCCTCAATCTCTTTAAGGGTTATAAATGCACCATGCAACCTCACAGGAGATGATGATCCTGGTTTCTGGTATAACATATCTCCTTTACCAATAAGTTTATCTGCACCATTTACATCAATGATTGTTCGTGAATCAATTTTTGTTGCAACTTGGAAAGCAATTCTAGCAGCAAAATTTGCTTTAATCACACCAGTAATAACATCAACAGAAGGTCTTTGGGTTGCAATCACTAAATGAATACCAACTGCTCTTGCTAGTTGGGCTAATCTTGCGATAGGGGCTTCAACATCTCTTTGATTATACATCATTATATCCGCCAATTCATCTACTACCAGCACAATATAAGGCATTAAATCTTTGCTTTTCTTCTTCATGCCCTGATTGTATTCAGTAATATTTCTTTTTCCTTCATTTGCCAATAAATCATATCTTGAATCCATCTCTCTTTCAAGAGATCTAAGAGCAAGAATTGCATTTTCCTTCTTGGTTATAATTGATTCATCAATGCCATCAAATTTCAATAAATAATGGTCTTCAAGTCCTTTATAAAGAGTCATTTCAACTTTTTTTGGATCAATGATAACAAACTTCAATTCCTCTGGTTTAAGTTGATACAATAAACTGACAATAATTGCATTCAAGGAGACAGATTTTCCAGACCCTGTTGTACCAGCAATAAGTAAATGAGGCATCTCCCCTAAATCAAGGATTGCAATATCGCCTAAAGTACCCTTCCCAATGGCTAGCTTGAGTTTAGCATCTGACTTTAAATATTTTTCAGAATTGATTACTGATTTTAAATAAATCGTTTGTGGATTATCATTTGGAATCTCAATACCAACAAGAGACGTACCAGGAATAGGCGCTAAAACTCTTACCCTATCTGCCTCCATCACTCTTGCAATATCATCGGAAAGTTGAACAAATTTATTAACCCTCACACCTTCCGATGGTTCTATTTCAAAAAGCGTAATGATTGGACCAGTTTTAATAGAACCAGTCTTTCCTTCAACACCAAATGTTGAAATTGAATTTCTTAAAAATTCGGCTCTTTCTTTTAAATAGTCATTGCTCAAACTTTCAGAATCGATTGGAATAGATTCTAACAAATCAACTGAAGGAAATTTCCAATCTTTACGAATAATAGATTTCTCTCTTTTTTCATCAATATCTACTTCTTTTTCTACTATCCCTTTCTCAATTGATAATTCATCTTCAACTCCCAATTTCTTTTCAGATACATCATCTATATCGCTAATAATTTCTTCTTCGATAACATCTGAATTATCAACTAGTTCTTCTTCATCTTCCTGTTTAATCACATCATCCAAGAAACTTTCATCTTTAATTATTTTTGGAGAATCTGAAGTCTTTTTCTTAGCTAATGAGTTTTTTATTGAATCAAATCGATTACGTATAGAAGAAATAAGTAATCCACCAATTTTATAAGAACTTAAACGGAAAAATCCTCCAATTAATAGTATCCATAAGACAGTAACCAATCCAACTAATCCAATTGGACCAATCCAATCATGCAATAAATTCATAACCGCCCAACCTAGCAAACCAGAATATGAGCTCATATTATCTGAAAAAGACGGATAATTTTCAATCAATCCAAACGTTATCGAACTCAGGAAAATAAGTGCGGTTAAATATCGAACAATTCTATAAAGTTCAAATTTAAAATTTGAAATTAATTGAAGAGAAATCGCTAATCCAATTATCGGAATAAAATATGATCCGTACCCAAATCCTAACTTCACTAAAACATAACTAGTATACACTCCAACAATATTAAAAGGGTTATTGATATTTGCAGAAGTCAATGATGGATCTTCAGAAGAATCATGACCAATCAATGATCCTAGAACTAACAAGGAAAAAAAACCAAATAACCACCCAATTGTTTCTAATTTCATTTTTATGTCAGATTTCTCACTCATTATGATAAATATGTCCCTTCTTTGTAAAACGGAAGCTTTGTTTTATGGATATCAAAGAAATTATCACGAATTTTTATTTTGAAACACTTTAATTCTTCAGCATCCGGTAAATTTATATAAGCTAGAGCAATACCTAAATTTAATGATGGAGACATTCCTCCACTTGTTACAAATCCAATTTCTTTTTCTTCTAAATTGAAAATTTTATATCCACTTCTTGGAATTGCACGATCTTTTAGTATCAAAGAAACTAATTTCCGATTATTTTTAATATTGTTTAGTTTGTTTGAACCAATAAACTCTGTATCCAACTTAGTAATCCATGATAAACCTGCTTCTATTGGATTTACTGATTCATCTAACTCATGACCATACAATGCATAACCCATTTCAAGTCGCAAGGAATCTCTACACCCTAATCCTACAGGTTTTAAATCTTCTGAAGATGATAGCAATCTTTCCCACAATGATACAATTATACTATTTGGACAATATATCTCAAAACCCAATTCTCCTGAATATCCTGTTCGGGCAATCACAATTCCATCTTCATTTGGAAGTAATGTTTCATAATAATTAAGCGAATCAATCTCAGGAAAAAAAGACAACAAAACTTGTCTAGAAAGTGGTCCTTGGATAGCTAACAAACTCATCTTATCAGATATATTTTTTAGTTCTACTTTATCCATCAAATTTTTCTCAAGCCAATTGAAAATTTTCTCAGTATTTGCAGCATTAACGACTAGCATATAGCAATCAGATAAATTATATATTACAAAATCATCTAAGATACCACCATCTTCATTGCAAATTGCATTATATTGTGCTCTACCAACTTTTAATAATTCAATATCATTTGTAGTAACCTTCTGTAGAAACTGTTTGGCATTATCTCCTTTTACAATAAATTCACCCATATGACTCACATCAAAGAGACCAGCCTTTGCTCTTACATGTTTATGCTCTTTTATGATTCCAGAATATTGCAAAGGCATTAAGAAACTAGAGAATGGAATTAATTTTGCACCCAACTTTTCATGGTTATTGTATAATGAAGTTTTATAGAAATCAGTCATCTTATAGTGCTTAAAATCTTCTTTATTACATCTTCAATATTACCTTCAAAACTATTGGAATCATTTAGTTTTTTTATTGATTTATCAATTTGAGATTTTTTATATCCTAATGAGGATAAAGCAGTATAAATGTCATCTACGTTAAAATTAATTTTTGAAGTATCCAAAGCACGCTTAGAAGAACTATCAAAGGTAATCTTCTCTTTTATCTCAACAACAATTCTTTTCGCTGTTTTTGGACCTATTCCAGGGATAAGACTCAAGGATTGAATGTCTTCAGTAATAATATTTTCTTTAAAATTTTGGACAGAAACATTTGATAATAAATTAATCGCTGTTCTTGGACCTATTCCAGATACTAAAATAAGTTGAATAAATAGATCTCTTCTCTCTTTGTTTAGGAAACCATATAGTTCCATTAAATTTTCTCTAACATTAAGATAAGTTAAAACATCAATCTTTTTCCCAACTGATGGTAATTTTTCATAATCTCTGATACAAATAGATATATTAAATACAAAACCATTAAGCTTTATAAAAAGATTGGTAGGTTCTTTTTTTTCTATTATGCCATGTATTGAATCAATCATATTTTATTTGCTCCACACCATGCTACTGCTATAGCATCTGATATATCATTACGTTTTAACATTGTATCATCTAATTTAAAAATTTTTTTAACCATAAATTCAACTTGTTCTTTAGATGCAGCTCCATTTCCAACTATTGATTGCTTAATCTCTCTAGGAGTGTAATCTACCATATCAACATTATATTTCTCAGAAGATAACATAATCGAAGCTTTTGCCTGCCCGAGTTTAATAGCAGATTGAACATTCTTACCATAAAAAACATTTTCGATAACTACTAAGTTAGGATTAAAATCTTCTATTAACTTATTTGTTTCTGAGAAAATAATAAAAAGCCTTTCTGACAATGATTTATTTCTTTTAGGACTAATCAACCCACACTGAACAAAGTTAATGTTATTACCTTCTTTGTTTAATACTGCATAACCTGTATGACTTAATCCAGGATCGAACCCTATAATAACCATTAATTTTTCTCTACTCTATAATTTGAATAAACATTCTGGACATCTTCCAAATCTTCCAAAGAATCAACAAGTTTCTTAATTGTTAAAAAATTTTCTTCTGATACTTCAACAAAGTTTTTCGGTAATAATTCAATAAAAGAAGAGTCGATTTCCAAACCATTTTTTTCAATTAATTCAATTTTTTCATAAAGCATATCATGATCAAAAAATATCTTAAAATATTTATCCTCTAATTTGAAATCTACCGCGTCCACTTTAACAGATAAATTTAATGCTTCTTCTTCTGTCATGTTAGAATCTTCTATTAAAACAATACCTGTTTTGTCAAAATTCCATGCCACACTTCCATTTTGCCCTAAAGACCCTCCAAACTTAGATAAAACATGTCTTACTTCTGCTACAGTTCTGTTTTTATTATCAGTAATTGTCTCAATAAAAATTGCCACGCCATTTGGACCATAGCCTTCATATGAAACTTCTTCATAAACGATATTCTCTAGTTCTCCAGTGCCTTTCTTAATTGCTTTATCAATATTCGCATTTGGCATATTTATTGATTTTGCTTTCTTAATCGCTTGCCTCAATCTTGCATTTGTATCAATATCACTTCCAAATAATCTAGCTGAAATAGTAATTTCTCTACCCATAGATGAAAATAATTTTCCTCTTTTTTGATCAAGAGCGCCTTTCTTCCTCTTGATTGTTGACCATTTACTATGTCCAGACATTAAGAGTCCAACTCAATTAAAGTAGGGATAATCCATGAAGATTTATATCCTAATCGGACAATTTTAGCACGATATGACTCAGCTTTTTTTCTACTGGAGAAATTTCCAATTCTTAATTTATAATTTGGTAACTCGAATTGAATATAAATTTTTTCTTTAATAACTCTCTCAAGTTTTTCTTTTGCTAAAACCAAATCTTCTTGATTTTCTGAAATCATAACTTGAATTCGGTATCCTTGAACTAAATTCCCAGTATTTAGTGTATCAGAATAATCAATATTTTCATCTTCAACAAAATTAGGGAGCACTACCTCGGGCAAGGTTGGTTTTCTATCAACAAAATCTCCTGGAGAAATAAAATCAGAATCAACTTGACCGTACACCGTACTTAATAATAATAGGATAATTGTTCTTCTCATATCAATCTAAAGTTCTCACATCTTTAATTTTAATCCAACCTTTTCTTCCGTCAAGAACAGAAATTTCAATCCATTCGTCAGTACTTTGAGCAACTTTAGTTTTATTGCCTGAAAAAAGAGTGAAAATTTTTATATTTTCATTAGCATATGGTGCAGAATAAATATCAGCATTTTCTGATATAATAATTGCAAATTGATTATTTTTAAGCCAAAAAAATTTGTTAATTGACATTATAAGACCCACAAAAAACAAAGATAAAAAGATATAGTATATTAATCTATTCAATGGAATCGGTCTAATCCTGGATAATAGAAAAAATATTGATGATAAGAAGATTGAAACAGATGTAAAAAAGATAAAATTATTATAAGTAAAACTATTAAAAAGAATATTAATCAAGTTTAGAATTAAAGATTCTGGAGGTTCAATAAGATTTGCTATCTTTTTTTTTGTAAGCCCTAGATTATATATAATATCACTATTTCTAGGGGATAAATTAAACGCCATTTCATAAGACCACCGAGCATTACCATAATCTTCGAGATTATAATATGAATTACCGAGATTGAAGTATAAATCTGCATGATACAATCCTTGATCGATAATATCTTCGTAACTCTTAATAGCATTAGAAAAATCTTTATTGTTATAATAATTATTTCCTTTAACAAAAAGTGAATCAGGGTTCTGACAAAGCAATAAAGAACTAGTAAATAAAATAATTTTTATTTTTTTAAACATATTCATTGATCTCACTTAATAGTTTAATAGTTTTGTTTCTTATCTTATTATCTTTCTTGCTAGATAATTCTGTATAATTGTATTTATTACATTGATCTAAAATTTCTTTTAACACAATTAAATCTTTTGGTTTGATCTTGTTTTTCAGTTGTTTTTTCAAAGCTAAATAATCAACATTAACTGAAT
>DTWI01000244.1 GCA_012963075.1 Fidelibacterota bacterium | reverse complement strand
GGTTCAGGTATATTTTCGTTATAATATCCTTTTTTCGAATGAGTAAGAATAGATTTTTTTTCTTTTATAATATTCTCAATTGAACCAAATCCTTCTAAATGAGCATCAGAAATATTTGTAATAACACCTATATCGGGTTTAACCATTGATGATAAGTATTCTATATCTCCCAATCTATTTGCACCAAGCTCCAAGACATAAACTTGTGAAGCGTTATGTGGAAAAGAAAATATGCTTAAAGGAACTCCAATAGAGGTATTAAAATTGCCTTCTGTTTTAGATATATCGTATCCTTTTTTACTTAAAATATGAGATATAAGATCCTTTGTTGTTGTCTTTCCATTGCTACCTGTTATAGCAATAACATTTCCGTCAAAATCATTCATCCATTGAGAACAAATTTTGCCGATAAATGATATAACATCATCGACAAGGAAAGTATTATGATTTTCATCACCAGATTGAACAATGGCATAAATTGCTCCACCAGAAAGTGCTTCACCAACAAATTCAGATCCATCAAAATTTTTCCCTTTGATTGCCAAGAATAAATCACCTTTTTTTATATCACGACTATCCGTACTAACTCCATTTACTGGTAAAAGATTATTCTTACCAATTACATCAGAAAAATACCTGGAAAATAACTCTGTTTCTAGAATATCAACTCGCATAAAAACTTTCTATAATTTTTCTATCAGAATAATAAAGTTTTTTACCATTAATCTCTTGAAATTCTTCATTGCCTTTCCCAAAAATAACTAAAATATCATCGGCATCTAAATGTTCAAGAGCAATTAATAATCCTTTTTTACGATCATCAAACACTGTAAACATTTCTTTTGAGAATCCTTTCACCACATCATTATTAATATCATTGATATTTTCAAATCTTGGATTATCAGGTACTACGTAACATTCGGTGGCAAATTGTTCAACTGCCTTAGCCATTTCTGTTCGTTTAGATTGATCTCTGTTGCCACCCGCACCAAACAATACCTTAATTTTCTTATTCGGATATATTTCTTTCAAAGAGCTCAACATATTTACATAAGCATCTGGTGTATGCCCATAATCAATAATAATATCTGGAAATCCTGGTTTTGATATATTTTCGTGTCTTCCACTAATATAATTACAATTATTAATCCCTTTTTCAACGATGGAAGACTGTACCCCAAGCTCTAATGCAATAGAAGAAGCCAAAATAATATTTTCAAGGTTGTATCTCCCTTTTAATTCTGAATTAATCTCTAAAGAACAATTACCTGAAACCATTGTTCCAGTAATACCATCTTGATTAATAAAAAATTCTGTACAAAAGTAGTCTGCTTGATCATTTTTGAGAGATATCTTCTTAGAATTTGGATAATCTTTGCAGATATCTTCTCCATAACTACTATCACTCAATACTAATGGATTATTACCATCTTTTATAAGGTTAAATAGTTTCTTTTTATCATTAAAATAATTCTCTAATGATTTATGATAATCCAGGTGATCTAGGCTAAAATTAGTGAATCCTACAGCATCAAAAGCAATACTATCCACTCGATTCTGAGAAAGTGCATGAGATGACACTTCAAGGACAGCATAATCAAATTGTTCTTTAACCGCATGATGTAAGATTTGGAAAAGAAATATAGAATCTGGAGTAGTAAGGGAAAGATTTAGATTGGTAATATCTGGAATCACCCCCAACGTTCCAATTTGAATAACTTTCTTACCATCAGCTTCCAAAATATCTTTTAATATTAAGGTAGTAGAAGTTTTTCCATTTGTACCAGTAATTCCAATTGTTTTTATATGCTTCTCAGGATTTCCATAATAATTTGATGCAAGACATGTTAGTGCTTTTCGAGCATTCTCAACTTTAATAATTCTATCTGTTTCTTCTACATCATTTGAATCACTAATGACACAAACAGCCTTTTTATTCAATGCTTCTTCAATAAATTGATTTCCGTCGACATTAACACCCTGTATAGCAACAAAAACAAAGTTAGGTTGAACTTCTTTTGAATTAGAAGTAATCCCTGATACTTTCTCTCCTAAGATAGCACTATTTGGTTGCGCGATATTGCGCAGAACTTTCTCAATTACGATTTCGATCATAGATCGTATTTGCTTCCATTGGATGTACATTAGTCATAGTTGGTGGCATATGCATATAACGAATATAATCGTTAATGTCTCTTTGGTTCCAAGGATCTTTAAAATAATTATCAGTATCTACAAAACCTTTTCTTGAATTATAGTAGGTAAACTTCTCAAAAGATGTGTTGAAAAATCCTGTTGAGTATGTATCATTATTCATTAACAACCATTTACTAGCTTCCGACCAACCGACTATTCCTCTATCAAAATATAATGTTGTAGCGCGACCAGTAGGAAAATAGAGTCCTTGATTATTCTTACGAGCAAATCGATCGTATGAAGGAGCATCTAATAATTCTAATGATTCTGCAATAATACTCAGTTGTAGATATTTTTCCAAAACTGTATTACGGTTTATATCAGCAATTAACATTGATTCTAAATCAGTCATTTTTTCAGAAAGAATGGATTCAATATTAATAGGATCTTTTTTTACATCTTCACTAGTAAAGTCTTGAGCGAACAACACAGAAAAAATGAACAATAAACTGATATATCTAATCATCTAAGCTAACTTTCCTTCTACTCTTTTTTATCATTGATCTCTTTTTTTTGCCTTCCACTCTTCTAACTTGCGAAGCCTTAGAAGGTTTCGTAGCAATTCTTTCCACAGGAATTTTTATATCAGAAAATAAAGATTTTAGTCGATTGATAGCATCAATTTTATTTTTATTCTGTGTACGATGATTTTGTGCAATGATGATAATATCTCCACTTTTGGATATTCTATTATGATATTTTTCTAGAAATAATTGCTTAAGATAATCTGGAACATCAGAATCATGAATATTATATCGCAATTGTACTGCGGTGGAAACCTTGTTCACGTTCTGGCCTCCAGGACCTTGAGAACGAACAAATGAAAAACGTAATTCTGATTCTTTAATTTTAATCATGAATTTTCTTCCTAAATTTAACAAATATTTATGGACCAATTCACAAAACGTAAAATTTCTGTTTATGGCATTAATGGATGCCTTGATGCATTGAAATCCAGCTTGGTTGAAATCAACCAAGTTTATCTTGAGAATGCATCTTCTGCATCAGAACACAAAGAACTTGAATCGTTGTACTCAAAATTACCGAAAGATAAAGTGCTTTTGGTAGATCAAGCTGGTTTTGCAAAAAAAATAGATAATAATAGAGCACAAGGAATATTAATTAATGCACAAGTATCTGTTTTTCAAACCTTACCATTACCTAAACATAAAAACGAATGCTATGTTATCCTTGATCAAGTACAAGATCCACATAACCTAGGACAAATATTACGTATTTGTGCCGGAGGAGACGTTGATGGCGTAATTATAACCGACAGAAGTAGTGTCTCAATGACTAGCGCAGTAGCACAAGTAAGTCAAGGAGGTTTTGCAAAAATTCCTTTGTATGAAATCAACAATATTAATCAAACTATACTCCATTTCAAGGAATATGATTGTTGGATTACAAGCTTCGAAAACAATATTAATGCTCAAAATTGGTATTCCATTGATTTTCAAGGAAGAACTGTATTGATTTTTGGAGGAGAAGGTAGTGGAATTAGTAAACAAGTATTAAAAAATTCTGATTTTACTGCAACTATCCCAATGTCAAATGAAATGAATTCATTAAATGTATCTTCAGCTGTCAGTGCAATTGTGTTCGAACGATTAAGACAAATTTCTAAATAGATTATTGAGACTGAGCAAATTCTTCAGTTGCTTTCCAAACACGCCAAACATTCTTATAACATATTTTTTCGATATCCTCTTCTGAATATCCTCTTTTTAATAGATGATAAATCAAATTAGGAAAATCAGAAGCATCTTTTAAATCATATGGAAGACTATCTCCTACTCCATCATAATCTGATCCAAATCCAACATGATCAACACCAACCAAACTAACGACATGATCAATATGATCAGCAGCATCAGTTACATCACAAAAAATAGGATTTCTTTTAGAAACTCTCTTGGCGAATGCTTTAATTTTTTCATCATCATCTTCAAGATTATTTTTTTCAGCGTATGCGCTCACTCTTTCTTGATTTGCCTTTCGTTTATCTTGTGATTCTTTAGTTAAAAATGTTGATCCAAAATTAATCTGGATTACTCCACCATTTTCAGCAAGACGTTTTATCATATCATCATTCATGTTACGTTCAAAACCTGGCGTAAAATGACGGCAAGAAGAGTGGGAAGCAATTGCAGGAACTTTTGTAACATCCATTACGTGATAGAAAGCATTATCCGATACATGAGAAATATCTACCATAACTCCAACACGATTCATTTCAGCAACAACATCTCTACCAAAATCACTTAATCCTTGATGGGTTCCAGTAGTATCATATGATGAATCACAAATCGCATTATCTTTTGCATGTGTTAATGTAATATATCGAATTCCTCTTTCATGAAAATAAGCTACATTCGCCAAATCACCTTCAATTGGAGCACCATTTTCCATTCCCATTGGCAACGCAATTTTTCCTGCAGCAACTATTGCTTCTGCATTTGCCAGACTATAGGCTACTTCAAATTTATCAGGATGATCATCTGCCATCTTTTGTACCATATTAATCAATGAATCCGCTTTGGCTTTGGCACCGCCAGTGACTTGGTAACTTGAAGGAACATAAATAGACATGAAGGGTACATCTAATCCTCCTTCTTTGGCTCGAACATAATCAAAATCGCCCCCTTCTGTTCTAACAGACAAATCTTCATAGCCTCCTTTATTTAATCGCCATGGAACATCAATATGCCCATCTGTAATAATAAATTTATGCGCTAATTCATCGGCTTTCTTCATTAGGGCTGCATCATTATTGGTACAATTCATAAGCAATGTGGTTGCAATAAAAATAAGAGTAATTTTTGATAATTTCATGTTCGGTTTTTCCTTTGTATAAATCGGAGGTTAGTAGCGGGAGCAGGATTTGAACCTGCGACCTCCG
>DTWI01000243.1 GCA_012963075.1 Fidelibacterota bacterium | reverse complement strand
TCAGCTTCAGTAAGTGAGATATCTCCCTGAAGTTTATATATAGCAGCTAAAACATGAGGATCATTAATGGAGCCATCATTTTCATTTAAAAGTCTTTTTGCTTCTTCAATATCCTTTTTGGTCGTGGCATCATTCAATAAATCTTCAATTCCTTCCCCACTTTTCGCACTTGTTAATAAAATATCTTTCTCTTCACAGCCGGTTAATTCAATAATTTGTTTCTTTACATTATCAATGTCTGTATTGGGCAAATCTATTTTATTAATTATTGGAATTATTTTTAAATCATTTTCAACTGCCAACAAATAATTAGTTACCGTTTGCGCTTCAATTCCTTGAGCAGCATCAACAACTAACAATGCTCCTTCACTTGCTGACAATGTACGAGAAACTTCATATGAAAAATCAACATGGCCTGGAGTATCAATTAGGTTCAAAATATGATCCTTAAAAATCATTCTAATAGAATGACTTTTGATGGTAATCCCTCTCTCACGTTCTAGATCCATACTATCCAAAATTTGGTTTTTCATTTTTTTCTTTGAAATTGTACCAGTGAACTCTAGCAACCGGTCTGCAAGAGTAGATTTCCCATGATCGATATGAGCAATAATACAAAAGTTCCGAATGTATTGAATATCATTCATGAAAATGATTTACAATAGGAAAACGTCTACCTATACCGAATGCTTTTCTAGTAATGCGTAAAATTGGAGGTGTCTGTCTTCTTTTATATTCATTTTGATTAATTCTTTTGATTATCTCATCTGTTTCAGAATTATTGTTATCAATAGATTCATTATAAATCACCTTATCAACAATTGGACTAATCACGTCATAATCAAAAGGGTCTACTTGATTTTCAGCCAATTCTGCTGAAGGAGTCTTTGTGATACAACTAGAAGGGATAATATCAGTTGATACTGTATTTTTCCATTTGGCTAAATCGTATACATCTGTTTTTGATAAATCACCAATAACTGACAACCCTCCACTCATATCACCATAAAGAGTGCAATAACCCAAGGCTAACTCGGTTTTATTTCCTGTTGACAAGACTAAACAGCCAAACTTATTTGAAAATCCCATTAGAATATTACCTCTAATTCTAGATTGAATATTTTCTTCAGTAACATCAGTTTCTAATCCCTTAAAATGTGGTTCCAAAACTTGTAAATATTTTTCGAATAAATCATCTATATCAATTGTCTTAAAATTAGTATTCAGATTTTTTGCCAATAATTCTGCATCAGTTTTACTATGTTCACTAGAAAATCTTGAAGGCATAGATATTAAATAAACATTCTCTGGACCAATTGCGTCAACCGCTAAACATGCAACAAGGGTAGAGTCGATTCCGCCGCTCAATCCAATTACAGCTTTTTTATGACCTGTTTTCTCAAAATAATCTTTGATTCCTAGACACAATGCATCATAAATATCTTTGTTTGAATCTTCTTCTTTTTGATCAATCGATGGAGAATTTAAATTTGCTACTACTAAATCTTCTTGAAATGATTTTCCTTCTTTTATTAGTTCCATATCAGAGTTCAAAATGAGGGAATTTCCATCAAAAATTAGTTCGTCCTGTCCTCCAACAATATTGCAATATATAAATGGACAATTAGCTTTAGCAAATTTATCAAGAATTAATTTTCTTCGAATATTTTTGCGATTTTTATGGTAAGGAGATGAAGAAATATTAACAATAAGATCAGGTTCTAAATCGATAATTTCTGTGGATAATTTTCTGTTATAATCGTCTTCCCAAAGATCTTCACAAATTTGTATAATGCAATTTAATGATTCTCCATTTACACTAAGGTTAAATTGACCAATTTCCGTTCCATTTTCAAAATAACGATCTTCATCAAAAACATCATATGTCGGTAAAAGAATCTTATTATAAACATGTACAATTTCTCCATTTTCACAAATCGCTGCAGAATTAAATAATTTCCCATTCTTTTCATTTACAAAACCAATAATACAAGTTTTAGAAACTTTTTTAACAAAACGATTTAGAGTAGATAGATTTTTCTCAATAAATTTTTTAGACAAAAGTAAATCTTGTGGAGGATAACCTGTAACTACCATTTCTGGGAAGATAACTAAGTCAGGATTTTCCTTTAGTGCTTCATTATAATTATGCAAAATTTTATCATAATTATAATCAAAATTTCCCAAAATGGGATTTATTTGACAAAGTGCAACTTTTATTGAATTAGACAATTTTTAATCTCACCAATCAATGCGCTAATTGAATCTACTTGGATTGAATTCTTGATATCCCAACTTTTATAAGCAACCAGAGGCTTATCCTGTGCTAAGGTATATGCAATTTCACTTAAAGTTCCATAAGCGCCAGAAATCGCGACTCCTACATCACAATTATAGCTTATCATTGCATTTCTACTGATATCCATACCTGTTGCAATAGGAACTGATAAAAATTTGTTTCCTGTATTATATTCTTTATCCTTTAAAATTCCTATACACACACCATTTTCCTCAGATACTCCCCTTGCAATAGCTTCCATTACTCCTTCTCCACCACCACAAAAAACTAGCCAATTCTTTTTTGCCATCTGTCTACCAATTTCAACAGTATCATTGTAGATTGATTCGGTAACATCTCTACCTCCAAAAACAGCAATTCTTCCATTGAATTCTATCACGGTTCAAGCCTTCCCATGGTTCTTGGGAAAGGAATTGTTTGCCTGATATGATCAATTCCACATATCCAAGAAACCGTTCTTTCAAGACCTAGTCCAAAACCTGAATGGGGAACTGATCCATATTTTCTCAAATCTAGATACCACTTAAATGCATCCACAGGCAATTTGTGTTCCTTAATACGTTTCACTAATAAATCATAATCATCTTCTCTTTGACCGCCACCAACAACTTCTCCATAACCTTCTGGCGCAAGAACATCCACACCTAAAGCATATTTATCAGTTTTATCTCTTTTCATATAAAACGCTTTTGTATTATGTGGCCAAGAATGAATCATAACAGGTTTATCAAATTCAGAAGCAATTGCTTCTTCATCAGGAGCTCCAAAATCACTTCCATATTTAAAATCATGGTTTTTATCTTTTAATATTTCTACTGCGTCATCATAAGAGATTCTTGGAAATGGGCCAGAAATATTTTTTAATTTGGATAAATCTCTCTTAAGAATCTCTAATTCTTGAGAACAATGTTTTAAGCAATCAGAGATTATATATGATATAAATTCTTCAATTATGTCCATATTCTGATTGATATCACAGTAAGCCATTTCAGGCTCCACCATCCAAAATTCAGTAAGATGTTTTCTGGTTTTTGATTTTTCTGCTCTAAAACAAGGTCCAAAACAATATGTTTTGCCAAATGCCATAGCGGCAGCTTCTTGATACAATTGTCCACTTTGTGTTAAATAGGCAGATCGATTAAAATAATCAGTCTCAAATAAAGTAGTAGTACCTTCTACAGCATTACCAGTAAATATAGGAGAATCAATTAACACAAATCCTCTATCATCAAAGAAATCTCGTATTGCTTTTATTGTTCTTTGCCTAATTTTCATAATTGCGAATTGTCTCTTTGATCTTAACCATAAATGTCGATTATCCATTAAGAAGCTAACACCATGATCTTTTAAAGCTATTGGATACTCATCAGAAATATGAACAACACTAATGTTGCTGATAATAATTTCAACACCGCCCTTAGACCTCTTATCTTCCTGAACAGTCCCTGTAATAGTAAGAGAAGATTCTTGAGTTAAAATATTCTCTAACTTAAAAACATCCTCGGTAACATCATTTTTTGATACAACACATTGAACATATCCAGTACCATCTCTTACAATAACAAACCATATTTTTCCAATTGATCTTATATTATAAACCCATCCATTGATTTGGACTTCTTTACCAATAAATTTCTTTAATTTTTCTATATTTACTTGATTCATAATATTACCATGTTGACAACACTGTGTTCACAATATCAACTGCAATTTTATTAATTGCAACATTAATTGCAAGCTCTCTTGAGTCTCCAAATTCATCGCTATCATTGCTATCAATTAGTCCATCATTATCATTGTCTATTCCATCAGAAGAAGGGTCGCTATCAATGCTATAAGTTCCAAATGAAGAGAAGTTTTTTTCAAATAATTCTTTGTCGTTGCTAACATCAAGCCATATAGCTTTAACTTTAATTGAGAAACGATATTCACTAACTTGCTCATTATTATTAAAAGCATAAGGACCATCTGAAACAGAAACTATTTCACCATTTATAACACTGTCACTATCTGGATTGCTTACTATTTTAATAATATTCTGTTCACTAATTTGTTCAATAATTACATTAGTCAACTTTTCTGAAAGCTCAAATTCAGACGTTTGATTCACAAACAAAGGGACAGACACATTTCTAATGTTTGGAGGGATTGATCCCGCCATTGAGTAATATGCGCACCCGAATAGTACAAAAATAAAATAAAAATTAGTTATCTTTATTAATCTTCTTTTCAATTCCATAATCATTAATCTTTCTATATAATGTTCTTTCACTCATTCCAAGTGACTTGGCTGCTGCCCTTCTGTTGTTATTAAAGTACTCTAATGTGCGAAGAATCATTTCTTTTTCTAAATCTGTAGTCTTGAAACTACCTATTGCTTGCTCTTTTAACAAAGTTTTATCTTCTAAACTATCAAATTCATCATCATGAATTTTATTACTAAAATTTTCATCAATATTTCTAGGCAAATTTAATATTGAAAAATCAGATTGTTTTAGCATTAGTTTGAGTTCTTCTATGTCTTGTCTCAAAAATAGTAATTGTCGTAAAATCAATTCTCTTTCAGCTTGATCAGGGTTCTGATTTACTACAACAGGTAGTGCTGGATTATCAGAAAATTCAATCATTTTTTCGCTTTGTAGTTGTTTTTCGATAATTTCTGCAGTAATTCTTTCTCCCTTTTCAAGAATCAAAATACTTTCTACAAAATTTCTTAATTCTCTTACATTTCCCGGCCAATCAAATTTCTGAATTGCCTTAATTGCTTCAGGAGTAAACCCCTTATATTTAATTTTGTTTGTTCTACTAAATTGCAAAGCAAATCTCTCAACAAGCAATCTAATATCATTTTTCCTATGCCTCAGTGCTGGAAGATTGATTGTAACTGTTTTTAGTCTATAATAAAGGTCTTGTCTGAATTTTTCTTCTTTAACAAGTTTAGTTAGATTTTTATTTGTAGCAGCTATTACCCTAGTATCAGTCCTCTTAGATATAGAGTCTCCTACTCTCATATATTCTCCACTTTCTAGTACTCTTAAAACCTTAACTTGAGTTTCTAATGGCATATCTCCAATTTCATCAAGAAAAATTGTTCCTTTATTTGCAGTCTCAAAATAACCTTTTCTTGATTCCCTCGCATCAGTATAAGCTCCTTTTTTGTGACCAAATAATTCACTTTCAATAATTCCTTCTGGAATAGCCCCACAATTAACAATAATTAAATCCTTGCTTGAACGCATACTTGCAATATGAATAGCTTTGGCAACCAATTCTTTTCCCGTACCAGATTCTCCATTAATCAAAACGGAAATATCTACAGCAGCAACTTGAGATACCATTTCCAAAACCTGATAAATCTCTTCGCTTTCCCCGACAATTCCTGATTTTTGTTTAATTAGTTCAATATTCATTTTATCCTCTTAGTTAGCAATTTTAATTTCTTTTTGCAGATTTACAATTTCATCTCTTAAGCTTGCTGCTTTTTCAAACTCCAAATTCTCAGCGGCTTCTAACATTTCTTGTCGAATCATCTCAACAGCAATCTTTTTATCTTCTTTTAAAAATCTATCAGTTTTGATATCACGTTTGATTTGAATTTCATTTTCTTTAAATGCTTCTGCAACCTTAGTTGCTCCTAATATCTCATCTGTTGATTTCTTAATTGATTTAGGAGTGATATTATTCTCCTTATTAAAATGTTCTTGTATATCCCTTCTACGACTAGTTTCATCAACCAAATACTGTATAGAATCAGTTTTTCGATTAGCGTATAATATAACTTTACCTTTTATATTTCTAGACGCTCTACCAGCAATCTGTACTAAAGAACTTTTTGACCTTAAAAATCCCCCCTTATCAGCATCAAGAATTGCAACCAATGAAACCTCTGGAAGATCAAGTCCTTCTCTTAATAAGTTAATCCCAACTAGAACATCAAAATCTCCCAATCGTAAATCTCTTAAGATCTTGACTCTTTCAATTGTTCTGATTTCAGAATGAAGGTATCTTACTCGGATATTCATTGTGCTAAGGTATTCTGATAAATCTTCAGCCATTTTTTTTGTTAGGGTCGTTACTAAACATCTTTCTTTCTTAATGGCACGTTTTTTGATTTCACTAATCAAGTCATCAATCTGTCCTGATGATGACCTTATACTAACCATTGGATCTAATAGTCCAGTTGGTCTATTGATAAGTTCTGTTACTACTCCTGAAGACAGATTCAACTCTTTCTCAGCTGGTGTAGCAGAAACATAAATTATTTGATTCTGAATTGATTCAAATTCATCGATTGTAAGAGGCCTATTATCATAAGCAGCAGGAAGCCTAAAACCATGTTCAATAAGATTTTCTTTTCTCTTCCTATCTCCATTATGCATTCCTTTTATCTGAGGAAAAGTAACATGAGATTCATCAATAATGGTGATAAAATCTTTAGGAAAGAAATCTATTAAAGTCCATGGTCTCTCGCCTGGTTTTCTTCCATCAAAATATCTTGAATAATTTTCAATACCTGAACAATATCCTACCTCATCAATCATTTCGATATCAAAATTGGTCCTTTGGCTCAATCTTTGTGCCTCAAGTAGTTTCTCATTCTTATTAAAGTCATCTAGCCTATCTTTTAAGTCTTTTTTTATTTCCTTAATTACCTTTTTATTCTTTTCTTTATCGTGTACAAAATGCCTTGCTGGATAAAGAAAGATCTCTTCAATCTCTTCATATTCTTCTCCAGTTAGTGAATTAAAGGTAACAATTGATTCTAATTTATCATTGAAAATATCAATCCTAATTGCATTCTCTTCATAAGCTGGAAATATCTCAAAAATATCTCCTATAATTCTAAAATTGCATCTTTCAAGAACCTGATCATTTCTTTGATAATAAATATCAACCAAAAATCCGGCTAATTTTCTACGATTAATATTATCACCTTTTTTAAGATGAATAACTTGATTTTTGTACTCTTCAGGAGAACCTAATCCATATATACAAGATACTGAGCTGACTACGATTACGTCATTCCTTTGTATTAAAGAACTTGTGGCTTTAAGTCTCAACATATCAATTTCTTCATCCATTGAAAAATCTTTTTCAATAAATGTATCTGTAACGGGCATATATGATTCCGGCTGATAATAGTCATAATAGCTTACAAAATATTCTACTGCGTTATTAGGAAATAAACTTTTGAATTCTCCATAAAGTTGGGCTGCCAATGTTTTGTTATGAGATATAACCAATGTTGGTCTTTGGATTTCTTCAATAACCTTTGCAATAGTATAGGTTTTTCCAGATCCAGTAACACCTAATAAAGTTTGATGTTTTGTATCAGTATTTAAACCATTTATAAGCTCATTTATTGCTCTAGGTTGATCACCAGAAGGTTCAAAATCAGAAATTAGCTTAAAGTCTGCCATATTGTCCCTTTAATTTAAGTTTTATTAACAAAAAAAACAATTCATAAAGTATGACAATAAGTTTTATTTTTTGGTGCTTAAAATATAGAAAACACGCAAATAATCCAATAAACTGATACATAAAAAAGCCGTAGCAATATAAATCAAGAATGGAACAAAACTGAATAAAGATTGGATATTTATTAAATATATTCCAAGCCCAAGAGCAAGAAATCCAACACCCCATTTTCCAACTATATTGGATCCATATACTGAATCGATTTTTGGCAAGAAAACAATAGATAGGATAAAAAGTAAAAGTTGTCTACAAAGATAAAAGACACAAAACCAAAAAGGTATAAGACCCTTAAAATATAATACAACCGAAAACGTAAACAGGGCTAATCCGTCAGCTATAGGATCAAGAAATTTTCCTAAATCAGAAATTTGATTGAGACGTCTTGCTAAAAAACCATCTAGAAAATCTGTTAAAATAACAACTCCTAATAGTACATAAAAATATATCATACAATCAAAATAATAGGACACAATCAATGGAGCAAGTAGGACAAGCCTAAGAATAGTAATTAAGTTAGGAATAAGAAAAATATCGCTAGATTTAAAAAGTTTACTCATCTAGTATCTTTGATATTAATTTTTTAGTTGATCCAAGATTATTATCAATAACACTCTTTGATGCATCGCTTGCAGACAAATAAAAATCTCTGTCTAATAGTCTATTAAATCTATGCATTAATTCTTCAGATGAACTTACTTCAAAAGCGGCTGATTTATTTAATAGCTGGCTTGCCTCTAGGAAATTTGAATTTGAATGATTTGGACCAAAAATAACAGGATTACCAGCAATCGCTGGTTCCATAATATTATGAATTCCATTATTTGAAAAACCTCCACCAATATAAGCAATATATGCTTGCCAATATAATTTATATAGAATCCCAACTGTATTGACGATAATAATATTCTGTTCAATATTCCTCAGATCCATATATGCATCAATAATCTTATAGGATAAATTATTTTTCTCTATCTGATCTACATAATAATTAGTTATGCCATCTGATAATTCATGTGGAACAAGAACAATTTTTGAGGATTCATCATTTTTTAATAAATCAAATATTTTTGGAAACAAAATTGAATGGTCTTCTGGCCATAAGCTTGCAAATAAAAATAGTTTTTTTTGGATTCTTTCATCATAAGAAAACTTTATATCAACCCCTTGTGACTTATTATTAGCCATATCAAAACGAGGATTTCCCATAGCCATAAATTCTTTATTATTAATAATTTTTCTAAGATTACTTAAATCCTTTGTAGAAACAGTAAAAATTTGATTAATTGATTGATATGTAGATTTATATAAACTTCTTCCCAGAAGAGAGAGTTTGAAGCTATTAGGATGAATTCTTAATGAAATTAATAAAGTCTTAATTCCTAATATTTTACAAATAGATATCACATTTGGCCAAACATCATAAGATGCAATAATAAACTTAGAAGGTTTAACAATCTTTAAAGAACGATAAAGGGAAATTAGAAAATCAAAAGGTAGATAAATCTTACAATCAATGTTATTATCATGCACATTATTAAATCCTGATGGAGAGAAAAATGAAACAATAATACCAATGCTATTATCCTTTTTTAATTCAGCAATAATAGATTGTACTTGTTGATATTCTCCATGTGAAGAAACATGAAACCAATAATTTTTTGAGAAAGAAGTGTTATCTTTAAAATCAGCTAATTTTCTTCTAGTTTTCAATCTACCGATAAAACCATCTCTAATCTTCCTATTAAATGGAATTAATAAAACAGTCAAAATAAAGAATAAGGGATAAAAAATTAAATTGTATAATATAAACCAAAATAATCTCATGACTTTATAACCTGATTTAGATTATTAAACACAAGATTACTATCAATTGTTGACAAACAATATTGTTCTTTTCTATAACACTTTCTACTACCATTCTGAGAACATGGCCTACACCATAAACTATCATTTTCTACGATTCTAGAATTATCTAAGACAACATTAGCTCCAGTTTCTTTTGAAGTAGGTCCTAAGATCATTGTAACAGGTGTAGCAAGTGCTTCGGAAATATGCAATAAACCTGTATCGCTACCTATGGTATGATTGGATAGCTTAAGAATTGACATTGCCATTCTTAGTGTTGTCTTACCTTTAAGATTAATAATTCTATCATGTATTGGAAGTTGATCACAAATTATATCTTCTTTAGACCCAAGAATAATAATCTTAAATGAAAATGTATTTAGAATTCTATCAATTAAATCATTATAATTTTCAACAGACCATTGTTTTTGTTCCCATGCAGCACCAGGAACAATTGTAATAAATTTCTCATTAACACCATTGCTAGATAAATATTGTTTTGTTTCTTCTATCTCACTATTAGAGACACTTAACTTAGTTTTTGGGAAATTTCCAGCCACATCTAGTAAAGAATGATACATCTTAATATGTGAAAAATCCTTCTTGAAGAAATTTTGATATGTGTAAAACAATAACCATCTTTTTAGACGTGGTTTTCTAATCTGTTTGAAAGAAAAAACTTTAAAGAAAAATGACAAGAGTTTTGTTCTAAAAACATTGTGTATATCATATACAGCATCATAATTCTTGTTTTTTAGTTTTTTCCCAATAGAAATGAGTCCATTAACTCCAGATTGCTTATCATAAGTAATAATATTATCAATTAAAGGATGGTGATGCATAATATCAGAGAACTCTTTTTTGATAAGAAAATCAATTTGTGAATTAGGAAATTTATTCTTCACTGACTCAATAAATGATGTTGATAAAACAATATCAAACAGATAAAAATCAAACAATGGGTAATGCAGGTTCAATAGATACACCTCTAAGAAATATCAGACTGAATAGAGGTGAAGATATG
>DTWI01000242.1 GCA_012963075.1 Fidelibacterota bacterium | reverse complement strand
TACGATGTTGGAAAAGCACCGTTGAGTGTTTTTTTACGATTTTTTTCAATAAGGAGTTAGGAGATGTCGGCTAATTATAATTTAGATCTCCTACATAAAATGTATAAAGCTTTAAATAAGCAGGATCTTGAATCACATGACGAATATTGGACTGAAGACATGATCTGGCACGGCCCTCCTGGATTTGGAGATATTTTTGGTCGCGAAGCATTTAAGTATGAGGTTTTAGAACCATTCTACAAAACTTTTCCTGACTACCATGTTGTTAATGAAATAGAAGTAGCTGATGAGAATTGGGTTGCTGCCACAGGAATTCTAACTGGCACTCATAAGGGAGATTGGCTTGGAGTTCCTGCTACAGGGAAGCCAGTTACAATGCGCTTTTCAGATTTTTGGCTTATTAAGGAAGGGAAATTGGCAGAGAATTGGGTTATGGTAGACAACATAGCAGTTTTGCATCAAATTGGTGCCTGTTCTTTGGATTGGATATTTGTAGATGAGATTAAAAGATCAGAAGAAAACAAAAAAACATTTAGTGCTGTAGAAAAAAAATCTGGATCAGCCGGAAAAAATTTGGATTTGGTCAAAAAAATGTGCGACGCTTTAGTCGCACCAGAGCAGGACTTGGAAGCACAAAAAGAATTTTGGAATGAGGATATGATCTGGCATGGCCCTCCAGGTTTTGGTGAAATTCATTCTCTCGAAGGATTTCTACGTGATGAATTATCTGTATTTTATGAGGCCTTTCCAGATTTCAATGGTGATTTTGATATTATTTTTGCTAATGAAAACTGGGTTGCAGCTACAGGATACGTTACTGGAACTCACAAAGGTGATTGGTTAGGTATACCAGCTACAGGGAAACCGATGAAAATGCGATATTCAGATTTTTGGCTCATCAAGGATAATATGCTATTAGAGAATTGGGTAATGTTAGATCACTTAAGTGTTTTGGAACAAATTGGTATTAATCCATTTAATAACAATTTTTGATAAAAAAGCAGTCACTATTTTACAACACTATGATGAGTGCAGATTGTTCAATTTCTAAGTAAGTTGAATATCAAAAGAAAGTAATGTATCGAACTATACATAGATAAATGATAGCTTTGTTATTGAGCAAATACTTAGTTAAGTTGCTCAAATTATTTTTGCACACTTCATTTAGCTAATAACTGGATATAAGTATAAGAAAGGAGGTGAAATGATATAAAACCTATTAAACTCAATTAATTATTTAACTCATAATAATTCCAAAGGAGATAACATGATAAAGAATGTTAAAACACTAATTTTGTTGCTAGTATCCATGATATTGTTTGCAGTTTCCGGCATAGCTGGAACTAAAGCTTGCAATATAGACGCACCGAACTCCCCTGTTGAAGTCAATGTAATCGGCTGGTCTTTTGAAATTATGGATTTCTATGCTGACCAAATGAAGAAGTGTGGAGAGGTCAAAAACATCGATGTAAATGTTCAGCTTCAAGACTTTCAAGCCACTAAAGAGGTATTTCGGCTTGCTAATGCAGGCGGTGGAGATTCTCCATTTGACATAATGCACGTAGCCAATACTGGTATCACGGAGTTTGGTACGATTGGTTGGTTTCTCCCTCTTAACGATCTTATAGATAAGTACCGCGATGAGTACAATCTTGATGACATCTCTGATACAGGCTGGGAGGGTGCTACTATTGATGGTAAGATTTATGGGATCCCTGCTACCGCAAACACTCTGCATCTAGCTTACCGTTCTGATCTGTTCAAGAAGTATGGTTTGAAGGTCCCGAAGAACTACGATGAAGTTATGGAGGTATGTAAAGTCCTGAAGAAAGAGCCCAGTATCGATGTACCTTTCACTCTTGATTTGTCGGCCGGTTGGGCCTGGGAAATTGAGTTTCTTGCCTTTATAAGGTCATATGGTTCAGATTATCTGAATGCCGACAAGACTCCTGCATTTAATAATTCAAATGGTGTTGCTGCTGCAACGAAGATGAAGGAGGTTGTTGATGCCTGCATGGGGCCGCAAGGCCTTGCGATAGGATATGAAGCAGCTGAAGTAGCAATTAATACTGGAGCACAGGCTATGGTTCATATCTGGGCCTCAAATACTGTCAGCATGTTTGATCCCAAACAGTCTGACTTTGCCGATGTAATCAAGTTCGCGCCAGCGGCTGCCCCCAAACCTGGAAGTAAACTTGGTGGGAGTGCTTGGCATGACTTCTATACCATCCCAGCGAGGACCACAAAAGATCATGATCTGCTATTCCGAATCTTAATGGAATCTCTTGATCATGACAGCCAATTTGGAGCGGCAGATATGGGGATTGTGACCAGGACATCCATAAAAAAGGGTCTACCAAATCTATCCGCAGCAAAAGAAACAATTGCAAACGGAATAGGAATCTATGAGCCAAACCAAGCCGTACAGTTGGCACAGGCAGCACTGGGGAATTGGATGCCGTTTATTGGTACGGGAGAAATGACTCCCAAAGCGGCTCTGGACGCTGCTGCTAAAGAGTACATCAAAGAAGCAAAAGCGCAGGGATTTTTAAAGTAATAGATAAAAAAATCTTTTAGAGCTCACGAAACTAATCAAGGGGTCGCGCAAAAAAATTCATATCTGGCGCGACCTTTCCATGCCTTAAGAATTAATTAATCCATGAAGCTTAAGTCTTTCTTTCAGTTCACTGCTCCTAGCAATATCGTGATGGTCACACTCATGATAGTTCCTCTGGGTCTGGCAGTATTTATAGGCCTCAATCGAGTCAGTTACAGTACTTTCAAAAACCCTGTTTTCGTTGGGTTATCAAATTATCTGGAGGTGCTATCAGACCCAGCTTTCTGGGCTGCAGTTCGCTGGAATCTCTTGATTATTCTGGTAGTTGTTCCGGCTCATATCATATTAGCTTTCATAGCGGCACTTTTACTTGATCAGGTAACTGGTCG
>DTWI01000241.1 GCA_012963075.1 Fidelibacterota bacterium | reverse complement strand
GGGTAGTATTATTCTTGATTCAAAATATAAAAAGATTGTAGAAGGTGATTGCTTAGCTATAGGACATGGTTTGTTCCCTTCTACCGAAATTACAAGGCTTTTAAAAGCAAAACATATCTATGATCCACTTAAAGGAGGCTGGGTTCCGCTTATTGACGATGACTTTCGATCAAGCATACCTGGTGTTTACATTGCAGGTGATGCTACTGGAATATCTGGAGCATTTTCAGCTGTACAGAAGGGACGAATTGCTGGTATGGCTGCAGTAAGGGATTTAAATGTGATGTCTTCTCAAAAATATAAAGCAAAAATAAAATCTGAACTTATAATACTTAAAAAAAATGAAAATTTTGGCAAAGCAGCCGTAAGACTAATGAAATTCAGACCTGAATTGATCCAAACTATTACTTCGGAAACAATCGTTTGCCGATGCGAAGATGTATTTCGTTCAGAGATAGATGAAGCTATTGAATCAGGTGCGCGTGATCTGAATCAATTAAAAGCTTGGACTAGATGTGGAATGGGACCTTGTCAAGGTCGAACTTGTTCTGAAGCAATAGAAGCTATACTAGCATCAAAAGTAGGAAGCAGGGAATTAGCTGGTCAATGGACTGGTCGAACACCACTTAGACCTGTTCCAATAGAACAGATAATTGGCAAATATACCTATGAAGATATCCCCATACCTGAAAATGCTCCTTTGTAATGGAAAAATTTGATGTTGCTGTAGTTGGTGGTGGTGTGATGGGTTGTAGTACTGTACTCCATCTTTCACGTAATCAAATGAGAACAATTATTATTGATAGTGGAGCATTATGTCGCGAAGCTTCAGGAACTAACGCTGGCACATTAACGCTTAACATGACACGTGCCGCACTTATTCCATATGCAATAAAAGGCTGGGAACTGTGGAATAATACAGAAAAATGGCTTTTTGGTGGTGTTGGTACGCGAAAAGTTAACGGACTTTCCCTCGCATTCACGGAAGAAGAAGAGGAATTATTATTTAAACGTATTGAAGCACGACAGGCAATGGGGGCGCCCATAAAGTTTATTTCTGGGAGAAAAGCACAACTCTTAGAGCCAGGTCTAAATAATTCCGTAAGAAGTGCAGCATGGTGTAATAAAGATGGTTTTACCATTGCTTATCTCACTGGGCATGCTTTTAGAAGAGCTCTTAAGCAAGAAAATGTCTCAGTCAGAGAGTATTCTAAGGTAAACAAAATTGAAATAGAAAAAAATTATTTTAAAATTATTTTTGAAAATAATGAGCATCTTAAAGCAAAAAGAATAGTATTAGCGGGCGGTGTATGGCTTGAAGAAATGCTTAATTGGTTAAACGTTAAAATTAAAATTAAATGCTTAATTAATCAGCTTATAATAACTGAAAGAATGCCGCCTGTCATGAAAACCGTTTTAAGCATTGCAAATGGTTTACTTTCACTGAAACAATTTGATAATGGTACTGTTTTGATTGGAGGTGGATGGCAAGGAATAGGTGATAAAAAACTTGGCGGAGTAGAATCAATTCCAGAAAACCTTATAGGGAACATACGTCTTGCATGCCATGTTATTCCAAAATTGCGTTATGGTAGAATGATTAGGGTTTGGTTAGGACTTGAAGCAGAAACAGCTGATGCTTTACCTATCATTGGCAAAATACCAGGAATATCTAATGCGTATGTTATAGGGTCAGTACATTCCGGCTATGCTAGTGGTCCATATATGGGATGGTTATTAAGTCAATTAATAATGGAGCAGGAACCTGAAATGCCCCTTTTTGATCCCAATCGACTAATCAATAAATAAATATCAATATATAAAAATTAGCTAATGTTATCAAAAAATAAAAATATTTGGGGGGGAATTTACGTTGCAACCATTTGTCCCATGGATGAAAATGGTGGTATTAATGAAGATGAATTATCTAATCATTTTATTGATGTAATGGGTAATGAAGGTATAGTAGGACTCTTGATAAATGGTCATGCAGGTGAAAATCACTTACTTAATCGTGATGAAAAACGAAGAATCGTTGAAATAGCAAGAAATACAATAGGAGATAAAGGTATAATCGTTTGCGGAATTAACTGTGAAAGCAGCTATGAATCGCAATTACATACTGAGGATGCCATATCAGCAGGGGCTGATGCAATAATGGTTTTTCCTCCATTTTCTTGGTCACTTTCTTTAACGACAAAAATGGCTATTATTCATCATGAATTAATATCAAAAGTGAGTGATTATCCTATATTTCTATTCCAAGCGAGTATAGGTTCAGGCTCTATGGCATATAGTCCCGAAACCCTCACAGAGCTTATTCAGTTACCGAAAGTAGTAGCAGTTAAAGAAGGAAGTTGGGAAACAAGCCGGTATGAGGAAAACAGAAGATTGATTAAAAAAATCAATCCCAACATATCTGTTATGGCTTCAGGTGATGAACATCTTATGAGTTGCTTTATGATTGGCAGTGAAGGAAGTCTAGTAAGTTTGGCAACTATTATACCAGAACAAATAGTTTCTCTGGATAAAGCAGTGAAAACATCTGATCTCAATTCTGCAATAAATTTACACCAACAAATATATCCGTTGGCAAGAGCAATATATGGAACTAAACCAGAAGGATTTGCTACAGCTAGAATTAAAGCATGTCTTAAACTTCTAGGTCGATTAAAAAATGATAATGTTCGATCCCCTGGGCATAACTTGGACCAGAAAGAAATATCTAAACTTAAGAATGTCTTAAAAGAAATTAAAATTTTATAATTTACGAATAGATAGAAAAAAATATATGTCTAGTCATATGATAATTAAAAACGGAAGAATTGTTACTGCTATAGATGACTATACTGCCGACATTTTAATTGAAAATGAACGAATAAAATGTATTGGTGAAAATTTAGAGCATGGTTTAGATTATGAGGTGGTAGATGCAACTGGTATGCTCGTATTTCCTGGCGGAATAGATTGTCATACTCATTTAGAAAATACTTTTGGAGATTCAACAACAGCTGATGATTTCCTCTCAGGAACAAAAGCAGCCGCTTTTGGTGGTACTACAACTATATTAGATTTTGCATTTCAAGGTGAAGATATAGGAGTATTGCAATCAATAGAAAAAGCATTGCAACGGGCAGAAGGAAAAGCTTCAATTGATTATGGGTTTCATCTGATAACAAGACACATTGACAAACAATCATTAGCTGAAATCAAGAAGGCAATCTTTGACGAAGGTATTACAAGTTTTAAATTGTTTATGGCCTATCCTGGCAAAATGATGGTTGATGACAGTGCTATTTTCCAAGCTCTAAAATTAGTTGGCCATTGTGGTGGAATGATATCTCTTCATGCTGAGAATGGAATTGTTATTGAACAACTCATTCGCGAAGCTCTTGATCAAGGACATACTTCACCTCGCTATCACAATCTGACAAGACCTTCATTGTTGGAAGGAGAAGCGACTCATCGTGGAATCTGTCTAGCTGAACTTGCTGAAGCTCCTGTTTATTTTGTACATCTTTCAGCAATGGAAGCTCTTAAACATGTTGTAGAAGCACGTGATAGAGGAATTCCAGCATTTGCAGAAACATGTCCACACTATTTGTTTTTTGACGAAAGCGTTTACCAAGATGATAGTTTTGACGTAGCAAAATTTGTTATGAGCCCTCCTATTCGTTCAAAAGAAGCTCAAAATGATCTATGGAGGGCTTTAAAGTTTGATGACTTGCAGGTTATTGCAACTGATCATTGTCCATACTGTATGAAGGAGGGGCATCTTGGTAAAATAAATCAAAAACCATTTGGTAGAAATAATTTTTCCAAAATTCCAAATGGTGCTCCAGGTTTACAAGATAGAATGACGGTTGTATTTGATGGTGGTGTTAATAGAGGTAGACTTTCAATGAACAGATTTATTCAGTTAATGTCAACCAATCCAGCAAAAATCTTTGGATTGTTTCCGAAAAAAGGAACAATTGCGATTGGTAGTGATGCTGACATTGTAATTTTTGATCCAAATGAGAAACATATATTATCATCAGATAAAAATTTTAGTAATTGCGATTATTCATTATTTGAAGGAAAAGAAGTGACTGGTCGTGTTAAAAAAGTCATTTTACGTGGAAAAAAAATAGTAGATAATGAAAAATGGTTGGGAGAACCTTTTTATGGTAATTTTCAAAAAAGAGGCGAATTTAATGGGTTCTAATACTGATAAATGTTTTATATTTAATTCATGTTTCTTCCCGGACATGACTTCATCACCAATAACAAGCATGGATGCAGATGGATTTTTCATTTATCAAAAAACTCACAATTTGACTATGTATAATAAGATAACAAACCTAAAGTCTATCTCTTGTAGGTTGATGGGGTGATATATATATAGCTTGATACCCGTTTTGTGCCCTCAGCCCCCTCTGCTTTATTCAGGTGTTCTTCATCCATATAATATGAGAAGTATTACATTGATACGGTAGTTAGGTATTCCCTCAGGAGATGGCATCTGTTTCATAGCGTAATTGAAGTTTGTGCTGCTGATGAGCTCATCATGCGTCACGACATCCACAAAGATATGAACACTGACTATTCTGCATACATGAATTAATAATGTGAGATGAT
>DTWI01000240.1 GCA_012963075.1 Fidelibacterota bacterium | reverse complement strand
CGCCGTAATCGACCGGAACTCTACGGTTTGATCCCAGTGTGAGAAAATCGTATCCGGGTTCATCCGGAATGTTCCAAGACATCACTGCATTTCCATCTTCAATACCTTGCTCCAGAGTTTCCCAAACCAATTTTCGTATCCTATTGGAATAGTCTCCGATAAAAACTCCTGACCTGATCTCCAGCAACCAAAGCGCTAGTCGACCTCGTAAACGTGCAGGAACATTTTCAACAACGATGACCAACATCTCCAACATTTTCTTTTTGAGAAATTGCCACAGGAACTGCTTCCGGATGAGGTTTAGGGACTTCCAAATCGCCTGCCGCCAGTATTTCACTGATTACAGGTATTATTCGTTTCATCAATTTAGTTTGGCGGAAAATATCACGGCATTTAATACGAACTTCCCGACCTACGTCAGTATATCTATTTGCGGATACTTGAAAAGCTACAGGAATAACGGTGTCAAACTTGAACACATCAGCAATATCATAAACGAATGAAAGCGGTTTCCCATGGTGAATAAAACCAACAGCAGGAGCGAAACCTGCTGCAAGAATTGCCGCTTCTGTAATTCCGTAAAGACATGAAGTAGCTGTACTTAAACAGCGGTTTATGTCATCGCTCGCCCCCCAATCTTGAGGGTCGTAACTGCGCCCCTTCCACTTCACACCGAAACGCTTGGCCATCAAATGGTAAAGGTTGCGGACTCGTACCCCTTCAATTCCCCGTAACTGTTCTACACTTCGCCGTTCCGGAGGTTTTTCTTTGAATCTAAGCTCGTACATTTTTCGCACGATTTTCAACCTGGCGGCATCATCCAAGGCTAATTTAGCTTGCCACAACAAACGATCCGAGCGAGCACCACCCGGTTGGCCAGATGAATAGAGACGGACTCCAGCCTCTCCAACCCAAACAAGTAATGTTCCCACTTGAGCTGAGAGAGACACCGCCGCATGAGAGATACGGGTTCCTGGTTCGAGCATCAAACAGGCTATGCCTCCAATTGGTAATTGCTCACGTACACCAGTTTTATCTAATACTACAAATGCACCATCTATTACATCTATTTTCCCCTTTTCCACAAAAACTATGCTAATCCGCTCTTTAATCGGCAAAGGCTTTAAATCAGGAAGGTGGAGACTCACTTCAAACCCTGCGAATCAAAAGTAAACCACAACCGAATGCTTTCGAGCTTCCAACACCTTCAAATAAGGCACTTTGTAAATCTTCAGGATCTTGAACACTTAGAATACCCTCAAAATCTGCATATCCAAATTGAATATTTCGTCCCTTGCTTTTAAAATTTTCTCTCTGGTAGGAATTGACAAATCCTGCTTGAAGTGAAAACCCCAATCTCTTACCTTGACGACTCAGCCATTCTGAACCAGTTTCTTGAATCAGATTTTGCCAATCTGCTCCTTTTGGAGTTTGACCACTATGATTATTTTTATAATTCTGTTTAGCATCCATAAAAATATCATGCTTTGGAGAATTTTTAACATTTGATGATGTGTTTTTTTTTGTAATGCGAGGATTGGCACGCATTGAAAAGCCAAGCTTCAATCCCTCGATTATCTTTGGTGAGTAGGTCTTGGTTTCAACCTCCCAGATTCCTTCAGGATCTTCAGGGACCCTTTTGGAGACGACATAGAATGCTGGAATTTTTTCCCTTTTAATTACATGATAAATGAAGTCACGTTTTTGAGCTGTTTCAGAACCAGGAAACAAACGCCAAATTGATTGATGTAAACCATATCCACCTCTATTCAATGCCATTAATTTCCTAGCATTTATGGTACTTCTTTTTAGATGTATTTGAGAAAAGTGATATTGATTTATCTTTGAATTAGAAGTTTCAGTCATTCTGCACACCTTTTGAAGAATTTGTTGGAGTCTCAACAAACTGGCTTTCCGTTCGTTCTGTAAATTGCCACCGTTCGCGATTTAGTGGTACATCTCTACGAATAATCTCCATTGAGTGATCGAAACCTGAATTCTTAAAATCACTATCCCACTGCCAAATTACAGTATTGCGTGTTGAAAATAATGGAGCCAAAAATGGATGAGAATCTGAAAACTCAATATCTGCTTTAGCAAAAACATTGCGTAAATTATTTGATGAGACGATTGTAGGATTCAGGGGCAAGGATAATGTAAACGATTTACGCCCAAGATAGAGTGTGAAGTAAGGCGATTTTATGGCTTGCGCAATGTTATCGAGAGAATGAGGGGCTTCAGAGTGTTCCCAAATAGCTACCAAATTCAAGGCATCTGTCCGATATTCCCGGGAAGACACTATCGCATTGTCTCTTTGAGCAACAGCCTTCAATTCATCACGGCGAGTGATATGAGGCATACCTACTAGTGAGGTAGATGATGGAGACTCAGCAGTATGATAATCTCTCTCCAACACTCCAGGTAGTTCTGTTCGAATTGCCAATCCATAACCTTCGATCAAGTCACGCTGTGCATTTTCATCTTCACGGCGGACACCTAAAGCTGCCGCGATAATACCAACAATTGCTGATTTGGTAGGGTGTGTTTCTGTTGGCCGTTCTTGTCCTACAGCCACTCCGCCCCATGAGCAGAGTGGCCCATAAAGTTGAAAAACAAGGAAGTCAGACATTCTCAATCCTCAGTTACAAAATTTTGGATATCAGACAAGCTCCCTTCACCAGTCAAGGCATTCATAGAACAACGAGAATCTGCGCAAGGTCCATAAACCTGATCCATTTTTTCCATGTTTTCGTTAAGAGAGCTTACTGCTTTTGCTAACAAATCTTCTCCTTGAATAGCACTTAAAAAAGAAACAGAAAGCGAGCGTGGCTGACGGTCACCTTTCTCTGCAAGGGCATAGGATGCATAAGCCCGAGAAGCGAAGGTACTTTGTTTGCCTGTCGGAGCAACTGTGCATGCACACTCAACTAATGCACTTAAGGTACGTTTGGCCAAATCCTTATCACCTTGCAGATTTTCCAGCAAAAGTTGGCGATCAATGCAGATATATATGTAAAACACTGCTGCACCAAATTCTGTCTCACCTAGATGTCCTGCTCCCATATCTTCATCACCTTTATTCAGATCATCTACAGCAGTAAAAAAATCTTCTTCTACTTGACATCGATGAACTGCCAAAGCATGAGCTACCTGTGCAGCGGCCTCTACATTAAACATTGTAGCATCTGCCAGCATTCTTCCAAAAAGAGCAATATCTGCGGCACCTGTATAATCTCTAAGAAGATTAAGTTCTTCTTCTTCGGGACCGCTTCCGCGATCGCTGATTGTGGAAACTAACCTGTCAATTTCTTGCTTTTCTTCAGGACCTATGTGAACCAGTTGTTCAACTTCTAATTCACGAAGAGGGTAGTTTGTATCTGCTTTTTTGGGCTTTCCAAAAACTCCTGCTATAGACTTGGCCCAAGTTTTAGCATCTTTTTCCGAAACCCCCTTTTCTTTAAGGTTGTTATAAATCTCTATCCCATTTTCTTTAGTCCGAACTCCTAGGTTACCAGAAAGTGCTGACTCAAAAACTTCCGATGTTCTCCAAGCCCGCTTAAGGCTTTGAGATGAAACACGCAGACGTAAAGAACCGCCCATGAAAGCCGTCTTTGGTCGTCCAAGGTCATCTCTATTTAGATTTGCAGGAGGGTAACTGGTCAGTAAATGTAATTGCAAAAAATGATTTTTAAATAATTCACTCATATTCTTCCTTTGAAATTAGGTTAATTTTTTGGAGCAACACTATAATATTCATGTGCCCAGTCGCGTTTGCGTCGATCTCCCCACCAATAAACATCATCCGCAAGACGGTAGATATCAACTGTTTGTCCTAGCATCTTGATTACTCTTCGCAGCAAAGGAAATAGCTCTTCTCGATCTTGGCATTCGAGCAGCTTCCTGAATCGCAGCTGACTAACAGGACTTTT
>DTWI01000239.1 GCA_012963075.1 Fidelibacterota bacterium | reverse complement strand
TGTTTAGATTTAGATGTAATAACAAAGTCGGTTAGTCCGTCCCCATCCATATCAGCTGAAGCTGCCGATCCCCAGATCTGGTTGCCAGTGTCATAAGGGAAAGTATCATCAACAACTTCACTGCCATCTGCATTATATATATGGATAAATCCGTTATTATCACCAAAGATGATCTCATCATCACCGTCACCATCCAAGTCAATCACCAGGGGGCTGGATCTTAATTCCGCGGTAGAAACCGGAAAACCAGCCTGGTTTAACGATACATCTATCTCGACTATGTATTCAAAATTGTAATCTATACCATCCTGATTCTGCATGGTAATAATTAATAAACAATTTTTATTCCCTAATTCAATATCCTCCAGAACGGTAATAATTAATAAACTATCACCAGATGAGCTTGAATCACCAGAATTGATGACATCAAAAGAAATCTCTCCATCAATAACTGTAATACTTTCTTCACACGAAAAAGTCCCAGAAATTCCCTGAGCTTCATTCATGCTGATGTTTGTTAACTGAATTGTAATCTCTACGGTTTCGCCTGGGTTAATAATAAAATCATCCTGGTCATTAAATTCTAATGATGAAATCTCAAGTGTTGGTTCATATACATCCACACCAACGGACAACCATGCATTAGATACGGTATTATAATAATTATTGTTGTCTGGATAGTGATCACTTATGACCATAAGCATCTTTGTACTTGCGATGATAAAATTATCCTCAGGTGTTAAATACTGTGTATTCCATATAAAAACAATCTCTGCCGCAATAGCCAGAGATGTTTCCCAATCTTGATCAAGAGGATCGATATTGATTCCATAATGTTCACCTCCTTCAACGAGCAAATAAAAGACCTTATTGGGAATTCCGGAATTGGTATGAACGCCCCCATTATCATCCCCTCCATTTTGATAATATTCATGGTTTATATGGTCTGGCTGGTTCCCATTTGGTGGATGCGCCAAATCCCTTAAAAAACCACTATCACCGCCTGGTACCGGAAACATTTGTTCAGCCAACAACCATAAATGCTCTTCATCTTGATTGGGGTAATAAAATGCCTCTACAATAAATCCAAACATGTCTGACAGGGATTCATTGAGCGCTCCTGACTGATACTCATAGAGCAGCCCTGATGAATGTCCTGTAATACCATGGCCAAATTCATGTCCCACAATATCAAGGTCAGAAGACCAAGGTAAAGTAGGAGAATCAGAGAAACAATTACCATTAGCAGCTCCGAAAGAAAGCAAATCCATTTCCAAATTATAATATGCATTGCAGTCATCAATATCCACAATCACTCCTATATCTTGGCCATTATTCAATCCATTAAGATTATGATAAGTATTGAAATAATCCAGACTACGGCGAATACCATGGTGAGCCTCAGTGCCAGATTTATGTGAAAAATCTGGTTCGCTGATAGCAAAAGAATCTGTGGGACTATAGATCCATTCCAGAAAATTGGTTGGTTCTGCACGATGCAAGGAAACTGTAAATATACGACCTAAATCTAGATTGCTTTCATCTACCAAATAAAACTGGGTTGTGTCAGTTGGATGTGGAGGGAAATTACCTCCAAAGTCATGTTCATTGTAGAAACTAGTACCCTTATAAATATTTAGTTCAAATATTTCTTCACCTAAATTCGTTATTCCATATCCAACCGCGGGACCTTCCTCAAAGGTAAGCATAATTTCCTTTTCAATTACTCCAGTTTGAGCGTTCACAAGAAATGATTTAGAGATGGGATAACTACCAAGATCGACTTTATATACTAGAAGTGGTTCTTCTCCCGATGAAAAAATAACGAGTTCTGTACTTTCTTTCAGTACGGGCGTACTATCCATTTGATTCCGGGCAATACGTTGTGCATCTTCGCTACTTAGCAATGTTTTAGTTGAAATATTTATACCCGGTGAAAAATCACTGCTGATGGAACTTATCTTGCCTTGAATATTAGTATGCACCTTTACAAAACTATAAAGAACAGGCAGCCCATTGTACATCTGTTGTAGTGTTATATGGTGTGCACCTTGATTATCAATAGAAATATCTCTTATTATTAATTCCTCTTGTAAATTATTAATGCCAAACAGAGATTTATTATTTTCAAGATATTGCAAAGATCTATTTTCAAAATCCAATCTCACATCTTCTGTATGATTTACCTTAAGAAAATGTGTAGCATTATAAGATAGAGATAAAAGTAAGGTTAATATGTAGATATATCTAATCATTCCTCCAGTGTGTACGTATCCATTGTAATTTACGACACTTTTCTCGTCTTATTAAAGTCATAATAAGCCTCTATTCTATATTGTGAATTGTAATACAGAATGAAAAGTTGATTATTTATATGAGAATAATAATTTGTAATGAGAATTACAGTTTAATTACAATCT
>DTWI01000238.1 GCA_012963075.1 Fidelibacterota bacterium | reverse complement strand
GGTGTGGCCGTATTAAATGTTGGTGCAGCTACTGAAGTCGAAATGAAAGAAAAGAAAGCAAGGGTTGACGATGCATTACATGCTACTAGAGCCGCTGTTGAAGAAGGCATTGTTGCTGGAGGTGGAGTAGCTTTATTGAGAGCAAGTCTACAGCTTGATGATATAAAAGCAACTGCCAGCGAAAAGGTTGGAGTTGATATTATGAAACGTGCTTTAGAAGCTCCAATTAGACAGATTTGTGAAAATGCTGGACTTGAAGCATCCATTATAGTTCAAAAAGTTCTTGAAGGTAAAGATGATTTTGGATTTGATGCTAGAGATGAAAAATATGTTAATATGTTTAAAGCTGGAATTATTGATCCTGCAAAAGTTGCAAGAGTTGCGGTTGAAAATGCTGCATCAATTGCTGGATTACTTTTAACTACAGAGGTAGCAATTACTGAAAAACCAGAACCAATGCCTTCCGGCGGGGCGCCTGACATGGGTATGGGCGGCATGGGCGGCATGATGTAGTGAACGAAAAAGTTTATTTATCCATTGGATCTAATCTTGGTGATAAAGAATCAAACATTGCTTCTTGTATTGCGATGCTAGGTTCACATATAGAAAATAAAAATATAAGAACATCTTCCTTCTATACTTCAGACCCTCTTTATAACAAAAACCAACCTATTTTTATCAATATTATTGTGGAACTTGATACAACTTTTTCTCCATTCCAATTATTAGACAAAATTCATGATATAGAAAAGATGTTAGGTAGAAAATTACCTAGAAAGAAAAATCAACCTAGAACTATTGATATTGATATAGTTTTATTTGGTAATTCTTTTATTGAGACAGAAGAACTTACAATTCCTCATCCGCATGCATTATTACGTAAATTTGTGTTGATTCCTTTGGCTGAATTAATTCCCAAAGAAATTTTTCCTAGTACGAACTATAAGATTGTTGATTTATTGAAGAATTGTCCTGATACTTCAAGAGTATCTAAACATTTAATCGAAAAGAACGCATGATAGAATCGTATATAGCAATTGAGGGTCCGATTGGAGTTGGGAAAACAAGTTTAGCAAAAATAATTTCCGATAAATTGAACACAAGAAAAGTATTGGAAAATTTCAAAGATAATCCTTTTCTAAAAAGTTTTTACGATGATCCTGATGCAAATGCTTTCCAAACTCAAATTTTTTTCTTATTACAAAGATATCAACAACAACAGAAAGAGATTAGACAATTAAATGCGCTCCAAAAAGGAGTTGTTACCGATTATATGTTTGAGAAAGATCGTTTATTTGCAAGTTTTACACTAAAGTCTCAAGCTGAAAATGAATTATATGGTCATGTTGCGGACATTCTTGAAAAAGATATTGTCAAACCTGATCTTGTTGTTTATCTGCAAGCTGATACATCTAGATTAATGAAAAATATAAAAAAACGCGGTAGAGAATTTGAAAAAGATATAACATTTGATTATATCGATGTGGTAAACCAAAAATATCAAGAATTTTTTGTTAATTATGAAGATACCCCTTTATTAATTATTAACACTAACAATATTGATTTTGTGGAGAATACGGAAGATTTGAAGGAATTATTAGATCTTATTCAAAAACCTATCCAGGGAACCAAATATTTTAATCCAGCTTAAATAAATAGAAATGAAAACTCTTTTATTATTAACTTTTTTACTGATACTTGCCTATAGAAGATTTAGGTCCTATCTATCAAAATCTTCTGAAAATGACATAGTATCAGATAAGAAAACAACTAAAATTAATTACGACAAAGTACGTGATGCAGATTTTGAGGATTTGGATGAACAATAAATATATTTTTATAACTTTATTAATGTTATCTACCATATTTTCCCAAGAGAAAAATCATAATCTTAATTTTTTGTTTGCGAACAATGCTTATGGTTTATCATATGAATATCAAAAATTTGTAAAACCAGATTTATCAATCGGTGCTGACCTTAGATTCTATGATATTCGTAATGATGAATATCCAGTATATGATCCCTTTTATAATCAGTATGATATATCTGGCGAAAAAAGCATTTTGATGTTTCCTATGTATATTAGGTTTAATTACTATCCGTTTAAAGATAAGATTGCAAATAATTTCCAACCATTTTTATTATTATCTTTTGGTCCATTTATAGCAATTGATGGAGATGAAGATGCTGGTAGTTTTTCTGATAAGTGGTCTGGAGCACCTACACAAGTTAATCTTGGGGGTTCTATTGGTTTTGGCGTGAATCTCAAAACAGATAGATCTTCTGGGTTTTCATTTGGCATAGCTTATGATCATTTACAAGTAGATGAACCAATTCATGATCAAGAAGATTTCGGTGGAGTATTTCTTTATCTACAGTATAGACTCGGTCGTGAGTAATTTTTTCTTTATAAATAAAAAAAATATTCAAAGAAATAATTTTCGTTTAAATCGTGATGAATCGCATCATTTAATAAATGTTATGCGTTTAAGGGTTAATTCCAAGATTTGGCTTACTGATGGAGATGGAACATCATATCTTGGTTTTATTGATTCATTTGATAATCGAATTGTTTCAGGAAAAATTTTGGAAAGTTATAAAAATAAAAATGAATTAGATTATTATATACATCTTGGTTTGCCTATTATAAAAAATTCTAGAATTAAAATTGCAGTAGAAAAATCTGTTGAATGTGGCGTAAAAGAAATTACACCATTATCATTGGATAGATCAGTAAAGTCAAATCTCTCTATTAAAAGATTAAATTCCATCTGCCAATCTGCTGGTAAACAATCTATGAGAAGTGTTTTTCCAAAACTCAACCCCGTTTCTTCCTTTCCAGATTGGTATAATTCTGATGCTATTAATATTGTTTGTCTTATTGAATCTGATAGAAATTTAAGTGATTTTAAAAATGAGATTTTTAAAGCAAATAATAAAAAGAAAAAAATCTTTATTTTAGTAGG
>DTWI01000237.1 GCA_012963075.1 Fidelibacterota bacterium | reverse complement strand
AGGCACTATAACGATGATAGCAGAGAAAACATCCATAATACAACCAGCAACTAATAAAAGAATATTTAGTGCCAATAAGAATACAATTTTTGATTCAATTGCTTGTTGAGCAAAGTGGAGAATTTTTAATGGAATCTGAGCGTCCACAAGATATCCAGTAAATCCCATAGCAAATCCCAAAATAATTAATACTCCACCAATAAGTGTTGCACAATTAATCACAATTCTAGGGATATCTCTCAGACTAATATCTTTATAGATATATAACTCAATAAATAAAACATAGGCAACCAAGAGCGCTGCACACTCGACAAGTGTTGCAAAACCACTGAATAAGCCAAAAACAATCAATATAGGGATAACAATCTCCCACTTTGCAACAGATAAAGCTTTAGTAGAATTTTTCAAACTAAATTCTATTTTCTTCGGTTTATTTGGCCTGTGGTAGAAACCATATAATACGACGATTAATAATAAAAATAGTGCTGGGAGAAATCCTTGTTTAAATAAATCAATAGGGTTAATACCAGCTGTTACTGAATAAATAATTGCAGGTAAACTTGGAGGAAAAAGCAAACCCAAAGATCCAGCCGTTGTAATAAGTCCTAAAGAAAATACTTCAGAGTATCCATCTTCAACCAAAATTGGGTATAAGATAGCACCAAGTGCCAATATAGTAACACCAGATCCACCTGTAAGTGCAGTAAAAAATGCACATAATAATACAACAATCAATACAGTAGAACCAGGTAGCCATCCAAGTGAGTTTTTGAAAAAATCTAGAAGACGTCTGGAAATATTGCTCTCAGCAAGAATATATCCAGCCAATGTAAATATGGGAATAGCTGCTAATGTTGGAGAAACAACAATACGATATGCGCTATCACTAATTGTAGCCATTAAATCAAAATTTGTAGCCCATTCAGTTGGTTCTGACAGGAAAAACACTATTGAAAGTGCTGCTAAGACAACAAATATCGGTAATCCAAATGCTACTAATGTTAAAAGAAAGATAACTGTACCAAAAAGGATAAAATCATTAGATGTTGGAAATTGCCAAAAATAAAGAATTGCGACAGAAAAAAATGAAAAAAAAGCTATGAAAAGACGATAGTTTAGTTTTCTACTGCTTGTCATTACCATATGATACCAAATTAAAAACAATCCGATAGAAATTATGCTTTGGGCAAACCATACCGGTATAAATGGTGCAACAAATTCTGGATATTGTATTCCAATCTGTATCATCTTGAGATAGGACACAGCTAATTGTAAAACTACAGCAGTGGAAGTAAGATGTACTAGAAAATGGCCAATATTAAATTTAGAAGACCGGTTAAATACTGGCTCTCTAACAATCGCTAAAAGCCTATTAGATCTTGTTGCTAACACTGCACCAACAAATGCAATCCATAAAGTCATGTGTTGCACAATTTCTTGAGAAGCAGGAATTGAAAAAAAATTAATTGATCGAGACAAAATCTGGAAAACTGGAAAAGAAATAATAACCGAAAAGCAAAAATAACAAATAAAGTTTTCTATCTTGCTAAGAAAATTATTCATCAATTGCGGAAATTACCTTATCATATACTTCTTTAGGAACATATGCATCAATCACATCAGGTATGATTTCTTCTTTAAAATCTTCCCAAATTTTTAATTCTTCATCTGTTGGAGTCTTAACTTTCATACCATATTTTTTCATCATTTCAATTGCTTGGGCATCTGTTTTTCTACCATTTTCTTGATATTTTTTACCTATTTCTTGTGCCACTTCCATCATAACTTTTTGATGTTCTGGTCGTATTTTTGACCAAACCCTTTCATCAATAATAACTGCTCCGATGAAGACGGCCCATTTTAAATCTAACATATTCGGCATTAAAGCAAACCATCCAGAACTCAATGATAATATCGGAACAGTCTGCATACTATTAATCATTCCGGTTTGTAAACTAATTAAAATATCTGTTTCTGATACAGGAATTGCATTAAATCCAAATCTCTTGAAAAGTTCAACAGTGACATAGTCTCCAGCCGTTGTATAAATTTTAGCATTTCTTAAATCTTCTGGAACTGCAATTTCATTCGCAGAAAACCAATAAACCCAACCAATATCCACTAAAAATAATAACTTAAATCCGCTCTCAGATAATCCATTACTTATATCGTCGAACATAACCTCTTTTACTTTTTCTACATCGTCATAACCTTTAAATACCATAGGAATTGTAAATGCTTGAATCTGATCTGTTAAATCAGCTAATCCTATTGAAGACATTGCTGAAGCTTGAATCTGACCAATGCGCATTTTACGAATAGTATCACTCTCACGTCCAACAACACCATTCGGATAAATTCGAAGTATAATTTCACCATTTGTTTCTTCCTGCCATCTTTGCCCCATTTCAAGGAGAAGATTGTAGTATTCAGTACCCTCAGGTGCAAGAGTTGCAAGTTTTATTATAATAGGTTTAGATATCAACATTCCTGAACAAATAATTAATAAAAAAATAGTTTTAATAAAATTTATCATATTAAATACCTACATATAGAATAGGTCATCAATTCTGGTTAATAACCATTTTGCTCTTAATTTAGATAACAAGTTAGCTTGTTTCATATCTTTGTCTACATTGATATCCATTGATAGAGCTTTATTAATCAACTCTAGGAAATAACCTTTATCTTGTTTTGCTACGGCAAAACTTTCTGCTAAAGTAACATAAATACCAATATTACTTCCTTTTGCTGCACGATCAGCAAGCTCAAAATATTCTAAAGCTTTTTTTTCAGAATCTCTGTCACCTGTTGTATCATTTAAATGTACGCTCATCATGGCTGAATATAATGCTCCTTTGTCCCAACCAGGTTCAAGAACAATAGCATTCTCAAGCAACCACCTAATATTTGTTAAATCAATTAAATATCTTGGATCTCCTTTGCTAGCTGATATAGATCCTGCCATTGCACCACTAAGCCAGTATAAATAAGGTATATCTCTTGTTGTAAAACTAATTGACTCTTTATCAATCATTTTAGATTTAAAATCAGGATGCCTTAATGATAAAGCGGTTAACATATATTCTCTTGATGTTAAAAAGAGATTAAGGGCTTCCAAGTAATATTCTCTTGCAGTATAGTAATCAGCATACATCAATCTATCTGCTTTATCCATTAAAATTGCATAAGAAAATTGAATTAATTTTTCGGAAGCTTCTAAGTAAACTTCAGAATTAAAAGAATCTTTCCTAATCTTCTTCTCTTGTGCTTTTGCCGTGAGAGGAATAGTATATTCAATAATATCTGCTCCAAACATTGTATTTCTATTTACAGAACATGCATTGAGAAACAAAATTGAAAAAATCAAAATATATAATTGTCTTCTTTGAAAAATAATCATACTAATAAATTGGAAATGATTGACATAGCTCTTTTACTTCTTTTCTAACAGAATTAATGATATTTTTATCTTCACTATTCATAATCACTTTATCAATCAAGTTAGCAATAATTTTTACTTCTTCTAAACCCATTCCTCTTGTTGTTAAAGCAGGAGATCCAATTCTTACTCCGCTAGTAATAAATGGACTTTTCGGATCGAAGGGCACCATATTTTTATTTAAAGTAATTCCAGCCAAATCCAACGCGTGTTCTGCTTGTTTACCGGTAATATTCTTATTCTGAAGATCTAAGAGTATAAGGTGTGTATCAGTACCACCAGAAATAAGATTATACCCTCTTGATTTAAATTCTTCAGCAAAACATTTTGCATTTTCTAAAACAGATTGGATATATGTTTTAAAACTAGGTTTCAAAGCTTCTTTAAATGCAACAGCTTTTCCTGCAATAACGTGCATCAATGGTCCTCCTTGTATGCCTGGCATTACTGCAGCATCTAACAATTCGGACATCATTTTAGTTCTTCCTGTTTTTGGAGCAACTATCCCATATGGATTTTCAAAATCTTTTCCCATTAATATAATCCCACCTCTGGGCCCTCTTAATGTTTTATGTGTACTAGTTGAAACTACGTGACAATGTGGAAACGGAGAAGGATGTAGTTCTGTCGCAATCAATCCTGCATTGTGACAAATATCTCCATGCAAAAACGCTCCTACTTCATCAGCTATTTCTCTAAATCTTTCAAACTCAACTTGTCTTGGATAGGCGCTAGCACCACAGATAATTAATTTTGGTTTATGTTCTTTTGCTTTTTTTAATAAATCGTCAAAATCAATTAATCCATCATCTTCTTTTACATGAAATGTTACTGCATTATATAATTTTCCAGAAAAGCTAACCTTGCTCCCATGAGTTAGATGTCCACCATGGCTAAGATCAAGACCCATAATACAATCTCTAGGATTTAACATTGCTAAATAAACACCCATATTAGAAGAAGAACCAGAATGAGGCTGCACATTTGCATAATCTGCTTTGAATAATTGCTTTGCACGATCAATAGCCAGATTTTCTGCGTCATCAACATGGATACATCCACCATAATATCTCTTGCCAGGATATCCTTCAGCGTATTTGTTTGTTAAGACCGAACCAACAGCTTCTAAAACAGCTTTGCTTGTAAAATTTTCGGAAGCAATTAGTTCTAGGAAATCATTTTGTCGCTGAACTTCGGAATTAATTATTCCAAAAATATCAGGATCTTGATTTTTCAGATTTGACACTTACTTACCAATTACTTTGTTTAGGCAAAGATTCCTTTACCCAATCATAACATCTACCAGAAACTTTAATTTTACCAACAACTTTAACTTCATCATCAGCCATAAACCAATCTTCACTATCAAAAAGTACATCGTTAGTTTCGAGCCAGTTTTTTTGTTTAAAATATTTTGAATTTCCTTTTTTCTCTGCCTTTAGAAAATAGTTATATGCTAGGGAAGCAATGATCTTATCGGAACGTAAAAAATTATCGATTCTACAAGATTGCATTGCTTTATAATACAAATTTCCCATGTGTGATAAAGTTTCTGCATTATTTTTTGAAATTTTTAGAGCCTCATTTGCCCAGTTATATGCTGCATCAAACTCTTCCATTTGTATATTGTT
>DTWI01000236.1 GCA_012963075.1 Fidelibacterota bacterium | reverse complement strand
GGCAGCGTCCCGAATATGTGAAAATCTTATCTGATAATAGTAATGGAAAAACAGATTATTCAAAGCGTCCATCGGAAGATTTTGCCCGATCCTTAATTGAATATCTAGATGAAGATAATAATAAATTAATCGTTGAGACTACTACATCCTGGTGTTTTGTAGGTGAAGGATTACGTCTTAGCATGGAATTGTTTGGGCCAGAATATTCTATGTTTGTCAATACATTGGATCCAGATTTAAAAGTATTTTTTAGTCGAAAAGTGACTGGTTCAGAAGGTGAAGATCTTGTTGAAAAACAGAATGCAGAATCCGGTGGGATGCCCGTGATTAGTAACGAAGCAGAAGCCTATGGCTATACAGCTGAAAATAGGCATATGGTACAATCTTTTATGAATGGTAAGCGTCCCGAAGAGAATTTTGACGATGGTTTAGAAGTTACTCGACTTCTTATGGCTGCCTATATGAGCGCAGAACAAAAAAAAACGATACAACTCCCCAATGCAGATATTGACACATTCACACCTGCTGTAGCACGAGGTGAATGGAATCCGAAAGGTTAATCTGTGAAAAATATTGGTATACTTTTAACAGCATTCATTATGGTCGGTTTTTTATCCAATTCAGAATGGACTGTTCTTTTTGATGGAAAAACTGTTAAAGGCCTCCGAGGATATAAACAATCAGGATTCCCCAACTCATGGGAAATTGTTGATGGTACATTAAAAACTGTACCAGGTCATGGTGTGGATCTAATCAGTGAGGAAGTTTATAAAAATTTTGAATTAGAATTAGAATGGAAGGTACCCAAAGGAGGGAACAGCGGTATCTTTTATTTTGCAACTGAAGAAGGAGATTACATTTGGCAGTCAGCACTAGAAATGCAGGTGGTGGATGATGAAAAACATATAGATGGAAAAAATACACTTACTTCTGCTGGTGCACTTTATGCCATGATTGCTCCATCTGCCAATGTTGTCAAGCCAGTTGGTGAATTTAATCAGGTGCGAATCAAAGTAAAAAATAACCATGTAGAACATTGGCTAAATGGAACAAAGATTGTCGAATATGTTTATGGTAGCGATATGATGTGGGACCTGGTGGCCAAAAGCAAATTTAATAAAATGCCTTTATTTGCGAAAGCATCTGAAGGCCATATTGGCCTCCAAGGAGATCATGGATTGATATGGTATAAAAATATTCGCATTCGCAGGCTATAAATTGAAACGTCGCGATTTTATTAAACAATCTGTTGCAATTACTGGAGGAATTACACTTACTGGATTAGGCAGCTCTATTATTTTGGGTTCTAGCACAACTAAGACATTTACAATATCACTTGCCGAATGGTCTTTACATCGTTCTTTACAAAGTAGAGATATAGATCACCTTGATTTTTGTTCCGTTGCAAAAAATAAATTCGGAATTTCAGCAGTTGAATACGTGAATTCTTTTTTCTTCGATAAAGCAAAAAATCTCACTTATCTCAAAGAAATGAAAACAAGAGCAGATGATCTAGGGATAAAAAGTCTTCTAATTATGTGTGATAGGGAAGGAAATCTTGGTGATCCAGATTCGAATAAAAGAACACAAGCGGTTGAAAATCATTATAAATGGGCAGAAGCCGCTCAATATTTGGGATGCCATTCCATTCGTGTGAATGCTCGAAGCTTTGGTACATATGATGAGCAAATTGAATTAGCTACCGATGGCTTACGCCGCCTTACAGAATTTGGAGATACATTGGGTATCAACACAATTGTTGAAAATCATGGTGGGCTTTCATCCAATGGCAAATGGTTATCAACTGTTATGGAAAAAGTAGACCACCCTCGTGTGGGTACCCTGCCAGACTTTGGAAATTTTCGACTTGAAGGAAACAAATGGTATGACCGATATAAGGGGATGAAAGAACTCATGCCATATGCAAAAGCCGTCAGTGCTAAAAGCCATGAATTTGATAAGCATGGCAATGAAACAGGGACTAATTATTATAAAATGATGGAGATTGTTCTAAACTCAGGTTATCATGGGTATGTGGGAATCGAATATGAAGGTAATCTCCACAGCGAAATGGAAGGCATACAACTTACACTTGAGTTATTGAAAAAGATAAGATCTATGGAAGACGTACGACACCTTGGTATTCCTAGTTCAGGATAGTTTTAATTGATTTATTCAATTTTTCAATAAAAATATCAATCTCTTCAACAGTATTATAAATATAAAGACTAACTCTTGCACAAGATGAAATACCCAATGAATTCATTAAAGGTTTGCAACAATGGTGACCAGATCTTAGAGTGATTCCCTCAAAATCAAGAAATTGTGTAATATCGAGTGAATGAATATTATCAACATTAAAACTAATAATTGGAATCCTTTCGGATGCATTTCCATAAATTGTTATTCCATTTATAGCATTTAATTTTTCTAATGCATATAACATAAGTTTTTTTTGGGTTTCTATATAATCATCACCAATTTGATTTAAATAATCAATTGCATAACCCAACGAGATTGCCTGTGCAGAAGTTGGTGAACCAGCTTCAAATTTATGAGGTATACTAGTCCATGTAGATTTTTCCATCGTTACATCTTCAATCATTCCACCACCCGTTTGATACGGAGCCATATTTTCTAGAATATCTTTTTTTCCATATAAAATTCCTATGCCCGTTGGTCCTAACATTTTATGTCCTGAAAATGCAAAAAAGTCACAATCTAATTCTTCTACGTTAATTTTGATATGTGGGATACTTTGGCATCCATCTAATAATACTAATGTTCCATATTGATGTGCTTTTTCAATTATTTCTTTTACAGGATTAATTGTTCCAAAAACGTTTGACGCATGTGTCATAGCCAATATTTTTACGTTATTATTCAAATTATTTTCTAATTTTTCAATATTAATAGTACCATTCTCAGTTGATTCAATATATTTGACTGTTGCTCCAGTTTTCTCACCAATAATTTGCCAGGGAACAATATTGGAGTGATGTTCCATATTTGTGATTAAAATTGTATCATTTTTATTCAGATTTTGAAAACCCCATGCATCAGCGACAAGATTAATTGATTCTGTGGCACCTTTGGTAAAGACGATTGATGATGGATCACTTGCTCCAATGAAGTTAGCAATTTTTTTTCTTGATTCTTCATACGCATTGGTTGCTTTTTCACCTAATTCATAAACACTTCTATGTACACTACCACCATACTCTTTATAAAATTTGCTTTCAGCTTCAATAACGCTTATAGGTTTTAAACTTGTAGCAGCAGTGTCAAAATAGATTAAGTTTTTACCACGATTTTTTTGTTTAAGAATTGGAAATTCTTTTCGAATACTATGTACATCCATTTAATATAATCCTAATTGAAGTTTTGCAGCATCAGACATCATATCTTGATTCCATTGAGGTTCCCAAACCAATTCAACTTCAACACTTTTTGTTCCGTGTAATGATAGAATTTTTTCTTTTACTTCATCAGCAATAACAGGACCCATTCCACATCCAGGTGCAGTTAATGTCATTTGAATCGATACACTTACTCCATCTTTTTCTTCTGAAATTGTACAATCATACACTAAGCCAAGATCAACAATATTGACTGGTATTTCTGGATCATAACATGTTTGAAGGATATTCCAAACCTCTTCTTTGTTTGCAAAATTATTACTGACAATTGATTTTTTTTCTTCGCCTATTGCTTCAGCATCGGATCCTTTTACCTGATACATATTTCCCTCTACAACAATAGTAAAATTATTACCTAAAGATTGTGTAATAATACCAGGTATGCCTTTTTTTAGAAGAATCTTTTCACCATCAGGGATGCTAAAAACTTCTACGTCTGAATGTAAAATAAATTCTTTATTCATATGTAAGCTCTTTTTTAATGAATGCTAAAGCACCAATAAAACCATTCTGTCTTTGACTGGAAATACTTGTTCCTATATTCAACCATTCAAAAACCTCTATAGGTTCATTAAAATCATTAATAAAATCAATAATATTCTTTTTTTCTAAATTATTAAACCCAATTTGTAAAATTCGCAATAATCCCTTTACAATTGCACTCTCCGAATCTGCTTTTAGAGTAACTGTGTCATCATTTTTTACATTAATCCATGTTTGGGATGTACATGCATATATTTTATTGGTATCATTTTTATCTTCTATATCAATCTTATCAATTTTCTTCCCTAGATCAATTAAATGGATAAGTTTATCTTGGCCTTCTAGAATAGAGAATGCATTTTTAATGTCAGAAAAGTTTTTATTTATGTTATCCATTCATCCATTTACCTATATAAGCTTGCGCTTCATTTTTAATAGTATCATTTGAAAATTGTTTGATTACTTCATGAGCAAAAGCCTTAATAAGAATTTGAGTTGCTTGTTCTTTTCTTATACCCCTTGTTTGTAAATAAAAGATACTATCTTTATCTAATGCTCCAGTTGTAGATCCATGACCACACTGAACATCATCAGCATAAATTTCTAATTGAGGATTAGAATATGCTGTTGCTTCCTTAGAAAGAAGCAAATTTTTATTTGATTGATTGGAATCGGTTTTTTGAGCTCCAGCAGCAACTATTACTTTTCCATTAAATACACAGGTTGATTTATTCTGAAGAATATTCCTTACATTTTGGAAACTAGTGCAATGTTTTGAATTGTGGTTAATTAATATATTATTATCTACATGTTCATTATTTTTAGTAAGATTTAATGTATTGATTGTAGTTTCACCGCCGGCTTGGTTTAAGTCAACCTGAATAAAGTTTTTATTAAATAATGACTCATAATTAAAACTATCAATGTTAATAATACTATTGAGCCCAGATTCATAATAATTATACCCTAATAAATTGCTTTTAGTATTATCATTAAATATGATTGTATGATTAAGTGTTGAGTCATCTGAACAAATAAATTTATTAATTTTTAAATTAAAACTATCAAGTCCATTGTTAACATTTTTTTCAACAATAGAAATATTATTTTTTTTATTTAATTTGAAAATATTGAATACAGGAATAAACATATTCTCTGTTTTTTTGTCATAAACATTAATAATCTTAATTTCAGTATCAAATTTCCCACCTTTTTTAAACTCAATAAAAATGCCTTCATTAAATTTTGCAATTCCCAAGTTAAATAGAGATTCACCTTGAAAATTGTTTGACATTTTTAACATCTTGTTATCTTCAACTTCGATGGTTTTACCAATTGAGATTTGATTTTTATAAATAAAATTATTTAGAGATTCTTTGACAAATTTCCCATTTACAAAACATAATGCATTCTCAATTGCTAAATATTGTTTGATGTCAATATCCGACTGATCTTGATTGATGACATTATAGCTTTTTAAATGGTTACTATTTGAGAATTTCCAATTTTCTAATTTTTTAGAAGGATAACCCAGTTTCTTAAATACGTTATAACTATGATTTTTTGTTTGATCCAATTGATTTGTACCTTATAAAACTATTTTAGAAGCCAAGAATATCCTTTCTTTTCTACTTCTTTTGCGAGGCTCATATCACCCGATTTCTTGATTTTACCATCAACCATCACATGGACAACATCTGGGTTAATATATTGAAGCAATCTTTCGTAGTGAGTAATAATGAGTGTTGAATTGTCTTTACTATTAAATTTATTTACCCCATCTGCTACAGTTTTTAATGCATCAATATCTAATCCAGAATCTGTTTCGTCTAATATTGCAAATTTTGGGTTTAAGCATAACAACTGTAGAATTTCACTTTTTTTCTTTTCTCCCCCTGAAAAACCATCATTAATTGATCGTTTTAAAAACGAATCATCTAGATTAAGTTCATTTAATATCTTTTTTGATTTATTTAAAAATTCTACTGCATCCATCTCTTCTTTACCTTGATGTTCAAAGTGTGCATTGATTGATGCTCTCAAAAAATAAGCCATACTTACACCAGGAATTGCGACAGGATATTGAAAACATACAAATATGCCGCTTAACGCTCTATTTTCTACGCTCATTTCAGTAATATCAATATTATTCATGTGTATAGATCCATTTTTTACTTCATATTTTTCATTCCCAGCTATTGTATTGGCTAATGTACTCTTTCCTGATCCATTTCGTCCCATAATTGCGTGTACTTCACCTTTAGGAATCTCCAAATCAATTCCCTTTAAAATATCTTTTTCATCTATAGAAACTTGTAAATTTTTTATTTTAATCATTTATCCTACACTATTTTCTAATGTTACTTCAATTAATTGTTTTGCTTCTACCGCAAATTCCATTGGGAGTTCTTCAAACACTTCTTTACAGAATCCATTAACAATCATAGAGACAGCGTTATCTAGCTTAATTCCTCTTTGATTACAATAGAATAACTGATCTTCACCAATGCTAGATGTACTAGCTTCATGTTCCATTTTTGCTGTTTGATTTTTGACATCAATATAAGGAAAAGTATGTGCTCCACATTTATCACCAATTAAAATAGAATCACATTGTGAAAAATTTCGTGCATTTTCAGCATTTTTCAATATTTTTACCCCACCTCTATATGTATTTTGTCCTTCGCCAGCTGAAATCCCCTTTGAAATAATAGTACTTTTAGTATTTTTCCCTATATGAATCATTTTAGTTCCAGTATCAGCTTGTTGTTTGTTTTTTGTTACTGCGACTGAATAGAATTCTCCAATACTGTCGTTTCCTTTCAAAATAACACTAGGATATTTCCAAGTGATTGCAGATCCTGTTTCTACTTGTGTCCAAGAAATCTTAGATCTATCTCCTGCGCATATACCACGTTTGGTGACAAAATTATAAATTCCACCCTTACCATTTTTATCGCCCGCATACCAATTTTGTATAGTAGAATATTTAATAGTAGCATCTTCATGGGCAATTAACTCTACACACGCAGCATGTAATTGATTTTCATCCCTCATTGGTGCTGTACATCCTTCAAGATAGCTTACTTCACTTCCTTCATCGGCAATAATTAATGTTCTTTCAAATTGTCCAGTATTAGAAGCATTCATTCTAAAATATGTTGATAATTCCATGGGACATTTAACATTTTTAGGTATATAAACAAAGGATCCATCACTAAATACTGCCGAGTTTAAGGCAGCAAAATAATTGTCAGTGTAAGGAATTACTGATCCTAGGTATTTTTTCACCAAATCTGGATATTCTGTTACTGCTTCAGAAAAAGAACAGAAAAGAACTCCCTGTTTTGCTAATTCATCTTTAAATGTTGTGGTTATAGAAACACTATCAAAGATTGCATCAACAGCAACCCCTTCTAATCTTTTTTGTTCATTAAGAGAAATACCAAGTTTATTATAGGTATCCAATATTTCTGGGTCTACTTCATCAAGGTTTTTTCTGCTTTTTATTTTTGGAGCTGCATAATAACTCAATGCCTGATAATCTATTGGTCCATAATGAATATTAGCCCAAGTAGGTTCTTTCATTTTTTTCCAATTTTTATATGCTTTTAATCTCCAATTAAGCAACCACTTTGGTTCATTTTTTATATTGGAAAGTTTTCTAATAACGTTTTCATCTAGTCCAGGTTCAAATTTGATTTGCTCTATATCGGTAGTAAATCCGTATTTGTACTCCTGGTCGAGATTTTTATCAATTATTTTCTGGTTTTTATCAATCATTTCTAGTAGGCGAAAATTTATCTAATTACAATGTTATTTACTACGAATTTAGGAATTTATTTCAGACAAACGCTTTTGTGAAATTCTATACTAATTGCTTACTTAATTTTCGTAGTGTAAATTGAAAGTCGTTTCAGAAATAATGAGTAAAAAAGTTAAATTAGAAACTTTAGATGACGTTACGATACGTTTTGCAGGTGATTCCGGTGATGGAATGCAACTCAGTGGGGGAAGATTTACCCAAACTTCAGCAATTGCTGGTAATGATTTAAGTACATTACCGGATTTCCCAGCTGAAATACGTGCTCCTGCTGGATCTCTAGCTGGGGTAAGTTCGTTTCAAATTCATTTTAGCTCCCACGAAATTCATACACCAGGAGAGGAACCTGATGTTTTGGTTGCGATGAATCCTGCTGCATTAAAAGTTCATTTAGAAGAATTAGTTCCTGGAGGGATTCTTATAGTTAATAAGAATGCATTTACAAAAAAGAATTTAAAACTTGCAGGATATGAATCTAATCCAACCGAAGATGGTTCATTAGATGATTATTATTCAGTGCATTATATTGAAATGAGTAAATTAGTTACAAATGCTTGTGAAGGATTAAATTTGCCTCCAAAAATGATTGAAAGAACTAAAAATTTTTGTGCATTAGGAGTTCTTTTTTGGATGTATGATCGTCCTCTTGAACCTACTCTTGATTGGTTAAAGAAAAAATTTGAGTCTAAACCACTAATTATTGACGCTAATACAAGAGCTCTGCATGCAGGATATAATTATGGTGATACTGCAGAAATCTTTACAACACGTTATGTTGTGAAAAAAGCTAGTTTAACTCCTGGAAAATATAGAACTATTAACGGAGCTTTAGCTTCATGTTTAGGAATACTGACTGCATCGCAAAAAAGTAATTTAAATATTACTTTTGCTGGTTATCCTATCACCCCAGCCAGTACCCTACTACATACTTTATCAAATTGGAAAAATTTTGGTATTAAAACCTTCCAAGCAGAAGATGAAATTGCTGGAATAGGAGTTGCTCTTGGAGCTTCTTATGGGGGATCGCTTGGGATTACTGCCTCTTCTGGGCCTGGTATTGCATTGAAGACAGAAATGATGGGTTTAGCAGTTATGACTGAACTCCCATTAGTAATTATCAGTGTTCAAAGAGGTGGACCTAGTACCGGATTACCAACAAAAACTGAACAGTCAGATTTATTACAAGCTGTATATGGACGTAATGGAGAATCTCCAATCCCCGTTATAGCGCCTACTACACCTGGGGATTGTTATTTTGCTACATATGAAGCATGCAGAATTGCTGTTAAATATATGGTTCCTGTTATTGTATTATCTGATGGATATCTTGTTAATGGTTCAGAACCATGGCTTATTCCAAATCCAGACGATTTAAATGATTTTATTGCAAATTTTGAAAAAGAAAATACTTCTGGTGAAAAATTCCTTCCTTACAAGCGTGATACCAAGACGTTAGCAAGAAATTGGGCTATTCCTGGAACAAAAGGCTTAGAACATCGCATTGGAGGGCTTGAAAAACAAAATATTACTGGGAATGTTAACTATGAACCTGGTAATCACCATGAAATGGTACAAATACGTGCTCAGAAAGTTCAAAATATTGTCAATGAAATTGGTCCTACTGCTATTTATGGTAAAAAAACAGGAGATTTACTTATTCTTAGCTGGGGTAGTGCTCATGGTTCTTGTAGATTGGCAGTAGAGACCTTATTAGAGGAAAAATTGAAAGTTGCCCACGCATCTGTACAGTGGGTCAATCCATTGCCACCAGATCTAAAAAATATTTTAAGTAAATATAAAAAAGTTTTGATTCCAGAAGTAAATACTGGGCAATTTAGAAAAATAATTCGTTCAGAATTTTTGGTTGATGCAGTTGGATTAAATGAAGTAAGAGGAAAGCCATTGAGCCCTGCGAGTATTATAGATAAAGCAAAGGAATTAATTAATGAGTGAAAATCAAATACTAACAAAAGATGATTTTTCATCAGATCAGGCTGTTAGATGGTGTCCTGGGTGTGGAGACTATGCTATACTTTCTCAAACTCAGAAAGTTTTTCCTGAGATTACTACAAAAAAAGAAGATGTAGTTTTTATTTCAGGAATTGGTTGTTCAAGTCGTTTCCCATATTATATGGATACATTTGGATTTCATACAATTCATGGAAGAGCACCAACTATTGCTAGTGGATTGAAGATTTCAAACCCAGAACTATCAGTTTGGATTATTACAGGAGATGGAGATGGGCTTTCTATTGGAGGAAATCATCTCATTCATTTGATGAGAAGAAATATTGATTTAAATGTTATGTTATTTAATAATAGAATTTATGGTCTAACAAAAGGACAATATTCCCCTACATCTGAAAGAGGAAAAATTACATATTCAACTCCAATGGGTTCTTTAGACCACCCTTTTAATCCAACAAAATTAATTTTAGGAGCTGAAGCAGGATTTGTTGCAAAAACCATTGATAGAGAATTAAAACATCTTCAAGAAATGATTAAAAGAGCAAATGATTATAACGGAACATCATTTATTGAAATTTATCAGAATTGTAATATTTTTAATGATGGTGCATTTTCTAATCTCACAGATAAAAAGACTAAATCAGATAAATTATTAAGAATAGAGCATGGTAAGCCTATGATTTTTGGTGCAAATGATAATAAAGGTATTTATATGGATGGTACGACTCCAAAAATTGTGGAAATTGATAAAGACTATTCTATAGATGATATTTTAGTTCATAATGAAAAAGATAAATTTATTGCAGATATGCTTTCTAATTTTACTTCAAATGATATTTTCCCGGAACCAATAGGTGTATTATATTGTAAAGAAAGAGCAACATATGATGGTTTGATGGAGCAACAAATGCAAGACGCACAGAAAAAAGATAAAACTCCAAAGACTCTTCATGATTTACTTAATGCTGGTGATACTTGGGAAGTAAAATGACAAAATTTAGAACAGAAAAAGATAGCTTAGGAACAATTAAAGTTCCTGCAAAGGCTTATTATGGAGCTCAGACTCAAAGAGCAGTTGAAAACTTTGAAATTGGTTGGGCAATGGATCTAAACCTAATTTTCCCATATATCATTATTAAAAAAGCAGCTGCAATCTCTAATCATGCTCAAAAAAGATTATCCAAAAAATTAAGTAATGCGATTGTAAAAGCATGTGATGATATTCTAGAAAATCCTGAAGATTTTATTGATCAATTTCCTGTATCTGTATTCCAAAGTGGTAGCGGAACACAAACGAATATGAATGTTAATGAGGTTGTTGCAAATAAAGCAAATGAACTACTAGGTGGAAAATTAGGAGAATATAAATTTATTTATCCCAATGACCATGTAAATATGTCTCAATCTACGAATGATACTTTTCCTTCAGCTATTCTTATTGGATGTGTTTTGAATGTTGAGGATAATTTATTACCAAGTTTAGAGATACTAAAAACAGAATTAAGTAAAAAAGAAAAAGAATTTAAATCAATTATTAAAGTTGGTAGAACGCATCTTCAAGATGCAACCCCAATTACATTAGGACAAGAATTTTCTGGATATATATCAATGATTAACAACGATATCAAGAGAATTCAAAACACATTGAAAGAATGTTCTCAACTTCCAATAGGAGGGACTGCTGTTGGAACAGGGATTAATACAATTGCAGGTTATGATAAATTAATGGTGAATACCATAAGCAACGAAACTGGGTTAAGTTTTAAAGTGTGTAGTAATAAATTTGAACTTTTATCTTCTCAAAATGTTCTTTCTGATCTATCTGCTCAAATAAAAATCTGTTCTGGGTCACTTAATAAAATTGCGAATGATATTAAATGGCTATCTAGCGGTCCAATGGCCGGTATTGGAGAATTAAAACTTCCTTCTAATGAACCTGGTAGTTCCATTATGCCTGGTAAAGTTAATCCAACGCAATGTGAAGCAGTCAATATGGTACATGCCCAAATTCTTGGGAATGATATGACTATCGGATTTTCGGGATCAAATGGGAATTTTGAATTAAACACCTATAGACCAGTAGTGGCATCTGCTATCCATGAATCTATTTCTTTACTGAGTGAAGTTTCACAATCTTTTGCATTGCATGCGATAAAAGGATTATCTGCTAATAAGAAAAAGATTAAAGAAAATCTGAATAAATCTTTGATGTTAGTAACAGCTCTTGTTCCAGAGATAGGTTATGAGAAATCTGCAGAAATTGCAAAAAAAGCATTGAAGGAAAATATATCATTAAAAGAAAGCGCAAAGAAATTGAATTATTTATCTGAAAAAGAGTTTGATAAAATTATTAAACCAGAATTAATGAT
>DTWI01000235.1 GCA_012963075.1 Fidelibacterota bacterium | reverse complement strand
GTATTTTGTGCGCAAAGTCATTAAGAATCAAAAAAATACATGTGCCTCAGATTTTAAGATTAGTTTCTTTGGATAAAATATTGTTAGATAGAGGATTTAAAAAAATTAGAACTTACGAGATTATGCGGTGTTTTAAGGAAGAAATTTCCAAACCTGAAGTTCCAATTGGATTTCGTAGTGTTACCTTGAAAGATATTTATAATATTGAAAAATTTGTTGAATTGCAAAACCAATCTTTTTCCGGTAGTTGGGGGTTTTCTCCAAATAATATAAGAGATATAGAGTTCCAACTTAACATGAAAAACACAGAGCCTGAAGATATATTAATACTAGAAAAAGAAGGAGATTTCGTTGCTTACATTTGGCTATCGAAAAGTATTACTGGAACTAGAAAAGCTTGGATTAGGATGACGGGTGTTCTACCGGAATATAGAGGGTATGGGTTTGGCAAATATATATTACAGCAAGGTCTTTATAAGTTAATCCCTAATCAATATAACGTAATAGAATTGAATGTGGACAGCAGTAATTTGACAGCTATTAACATGTATAGAAATATCGGGTTCGAATCTATTGATTTAATCAATTGGTATGAACTGGAGCTTTAATAAAATTTAGAGATAAATTACTATGTATTTATGATTATGCAGACTTGATTAAGTTAGCGTAAACCCCGTTTGTTTTTGTGGCAGCAATGCTCCAACTCATTTTATTAGCTTGTATAATTGCTTGGTGCCCCATGTTTGCTCTTAGTATTGGGTTTTTGAGTAATGTCTCTAAGCGTTCAGCATAAGGTTCCGGGCAATTCCAAGGAATCAAATAACCAGATGTTCCTTGTTCTATAAACGTTTTAGCTCCACTATTTCGACTTGTTATAACCGGAGTGCCACATGCCATAGCTTCAAGAGCCGCTAGACCAAAACTTTCATAATATGATGGCATTACAAGTACATCTGCTGCGCTCATATATAAAGGCATTTTGGTATGTTCTATATTACCCAAAAATTTAACATTTTTGGTCAATTGTAATGCTGTTATTATTGTTTGTAATCTTTGGAATTCAATCTGATTATTAAGATAATCACCGGCAATCAACAATGTGATTTCAGAATGATTTTCAATTTTATATATGGCAGATAGTAAAATATCTAATCCTTTTAGTGGTTCAAGTCTGGCAACCGCCAAAATGATTTCCCCACCGGTTAATGCTAGTTGTTTTTTGCTTTCGGATTTATCTTTTGGTCTAAATAGACTTAAATCTACTCCTGCTGGAATAACATTAAGCTTATTAGTTGGAATATTATAAATGTCTTTTATTGTGTCTGCTTCGTCTTGAGTTGAAATGATTATTGAATCAGATTTGGTTGCCATAATTGATTCAACCATTAGCCGTTCGTTGGTTTCGTATTCTCCAACCCTTGCTATTATCTTTTTTTGTGCCAGGGTATGAAAAGTTGATACATGGGGAATCTTCCATTTTTTACTTAATGATAATCCAACTGAACCTGATAACCAATAATGCGAATGCATAATGCTGTATCGGATATCGTGATTTAAAACGAAATTTTCTATTGAGCGTTCTATGTCGGATAAATAACCAAAAGAAGTGTTTTTTTCAACATTTTCTGGGATTCCATTTACATGT
>DTWI01000234.1 GCA_012963075.1 Fidelibacterota bacterium | reverse complement strand
TATTTATATTGAAGAAAAGCAGAAATTAATCCTAACAAACCTAACACGTGGGATATTAATGCAACTTGATAATTAAATTTATGAGCGTGAAACTCATCACCCGCAATAAAATAATTAAACCAATGTGATTTTATAAATCCTAATTCAAATGGTGAGTTAAACAGAAAACCAAAAAACAAAGATCCAAAAGCTAATAACCCCATTGGTATTAATAATATATAACTACTTTCATGTACGCGAACTCCCGGGTTCTTTCTGCCATCATAATTTCCTTCAAAAATCATAAATAATGCTCTAAACATGTAAAAAGAGGTAAAGAAAATACCTGCTGAACCTACTAAGTAAATCAAATTATTAAAATTTCTATTTGAATCAATTATCTGTGCTAATATTTCATCCTTACTCCAAAATCCTGAAAATGGGAAAAATCCAACCAAACTAAAAGTCCCAACTATGAAAAATATATATGTCCAAGGCATATATTGTTTCAAGCCCCCCATTTTTTTCATATCAAAAGTGCCGACTGCATGACTTAAACTGCCGGCAGCTAAAAATAATAATGCTTTGAAAAATGCATGGGTGAATAAATGGAAAAAAGCTGCAGTAGATAAAAACATCCCTAATGCCATAACCATATATCCGAGTTGACTAATAGTAGAATATGCTAATACTTTTTTAACATCATTCATTACAGTTCCAAGAATGGCCGCCCCTAAAGCAGTTATAGCTCCAATTATTACTGTTAACTGCAATACTTGGTCAGGAAAAACCGGCAGAAATCTACCTATCAAAAATACTCCTGCTGCCACCATAGTAGCAGCATGAATTAATGCACTAACCGGTGTAGGCCCTTCCATAGCATCTGGCAGCCAAGTATGTAATGGAAATTGCGCAGATTTACCAATTGCACCAAATAATATTCCCAAGCTAAAAATCAAAGCTAATTCATTCCCTCCTGGTGCTTGTAATGCCTGATTTAAAGATGTAATTGATAAAGGATCTGCAACAGAATTTAATCCGGTTGAAATCAAAGGTGTAATTCTTGATATATTAGAAACAATATAAAGAATACCTATCATAAAGCCAAAATCACCAATTCTGGTAATAATAAAAGCTTTTTTAGCAGCATCAGTTGCTGATTTCTTATCATACCAAAATCCAATTAACAAATATGAACACAAACCAACTAATTCCCAAAACACAAACATTTGTATTAAATTACCAGCTAATACTAATCCCAGCATTGACCAAGTAAATAAATGTAAGAAAATATAATATCTTGGGTATTCAAAATCCTTCATATAACCTAATGAAAACATATGGACCAAGAAACTTACTGAGCATACTATAAATAACATTACTGAAGTTAAAGAATTCAAATAAATAGAAAATCTCAAAATAAAACTGTCAACTTTCAAAAATTCAATTGCAAAAACTTCAGGGTTTTCAGGAGTATGAAAATCTAAAAATACAAAACATGAAAGGATAAATAATACAAATGATGAAATAGT
>DTWI01000233.1 GCA_012963075.1 Fidelibacterota bacterium | reverse complement strand
TTCATTTTGAGGATTCTCATTATTATTTTCTGAATTATTTTTTTCGTTTTTTTCGTTTTCATTTTGATTTTTGTTTTGGTCAGAATTGTTATTATTGTTATCGTTCTTGTCTTCTTCATTATCTTTAGAATCTTGATTTTGATCCTGTTGTTTTTCCATATTCTTATTTTTCTTAATCTTATTTTTCACAAATTCATAATTTTTTCTTGCATCAGAGTCATTAGGATTTTTTAATAATGTATTCCTATAGGCCTCCAGACTCTTATCTAATTGTTCATCCTTGTATAATACATTTCCATAATTATAGCTTAAGTCAGATGAAAAATCTAATGAATCATGATAAACTTTCTGGAAAATTGAACCTGCTTCTGAAGTACTATCCATGTTGGAATAAATAGTCCCTATATTATATAGAATATCTTCTCGGGATATATCATCATTATCCAATTGAATTAATGCTTTATAATATTCTAATGCAGATTCAATATCTCCATCTTTATACAACTTATAACCAGCATCTTGAGATATTAAACAAGTTGAAAAAAATATTACTATAAATAATATTTTCATACTCTTCTGTTTCCTGTCGGTAAAATATAACTAACAAAAAGAAAAAGAATGGCAAAAAACAAAGTATATTGATACTTATAATCATAATCGGAAAATTCATATGAATTAATTAATGATTTTTCTCCAGTGCTAACGATATTGACTATAGGATCACTTATAGATTCATTATTTGAAACCCTTAAAAAAGATCCTTTACCAATTTCTGAGACTTTTATTAGAAACTCTTCATTTAATTTTGTCATTACAAGATTACCTGAACTATCTTTTAGAAATATATTTTCTTTTTCTGTAATCACAGGTATCAATGAACCTTTAGTACTGCCAACTCCAATTACATGGATTCTCACATCGTCAGGTAAATTAGATTCTATCATATCAAGCGAATCATTGCTATGGTCCTCTCCATCAGAGAAAAGAAATACCATCTTTTCTTGTTCATCTTCTTCAGAGAATGAAGAAATAGAGGTCTCTAATGCTTGAGCAATAGCAGTTCCTTTTGAAGAAATTATATTGGTATCAATGCTTTTAACAAATAATTTTGCTGCATCATAATCCATGGTCAATGGTAAATAAAGAAAGTTTGATCCAGAAAAAACTACAATTCCTAATCTGTCTCCTGATAATTGATTAATAACCTTATTGATTTCAAATTTTACTTTATCAATTCGTGATGGTTTGATGTCTTCAGCATCCATGCTTCTAGATACATCTATGCAAAACATAATATCAATACCTTTTCTTTCAATTGGTTTTACTGTAATGCCCGTCTTTAGCCCAGCAATTGACAATACCAATACAAACAATGATAGATAGATTAGTATTTTTTTAAGTTTAATAAATTGAAAATTACCATAAACAAAAAGATCTTTCATAAATTCAGGATTAAAATTATTCTCACCAAAAATTGAATTTGATTTATTCATATAGAGACGAAAAACCAATAAGATCAAAACAAACAGTAATGATACCAACGACAAAGTTATGTTCTCAAAAATCATATTATTCTTCTAAAATAAATTATACTTAACAACTCATAAAACAGTAATATTACAAACCCAAGACAAAGGAAGTACAAATATACTTCTCTATATTGAACAAAATAATTCACTGTAATCTCAGATTTTTCAAGATCGTTAATCTCTTGATAAACATCTGATAAGCTTTCTTTATCAATTGCTCTAAAATATTTTCCACCTGTCACTAAAGCAATTTTTTTAAGTGTATCTTCATCAACTTCATTTCTAATATAACCTCGATCAGGAATATAAGTAACAGCCTGTCTAGTTCCTGCACCAATGGTATAAATTCTAATATTATATCCGTTTGCCATTTTAGCAGCTGATATTGGATCTATTGCACCAGAATTATTGCTACCATCCGATAACAATATTATTACTTTACTCTTAGAATCGTTAGCGCGTAACCTATTAATTGCATTTGCGATGGCTATTCCGATTGCTGTACCATCATATTTACGTTCAATAACTGTTACTTCTGTTAATAAATTATTTAAGACGCTATAGTCAACAGTTAATGGACATTGTATGAATGTTTCTTTTCCGAATACGAGAAGGCCAATTCTATCTCCATTTCTATTCTTAATAAAATCCTGAGCTGCTTGTTTTACGGCTTCTAATCGATTCGGTTTGAAATCTTCTGCTAGCATACTACTACTTGTATCTAGAACTAAAATAATATCTACTACATCTACTGTAACTATTTTATCAGAACTAGATATTCTTGGTCTCGCTAAAGCAATAATCAAGAGTGATAAGGCAATAAAAAATAAACTATTTAATACAAAGATTTTGAATAAAGCTCCCTTATTAAAAAATAGTTTTAGAGTTTCTATATTGGAAACTTGCAATGAGGCATTTCTTTTAGAAAAAAATACTATTCTAGATAGCACTAGAAGTACTAGTAAAACTAGTAGGTATAAAAAGTTTGGATTTAAGAATTCCATCTATATTATTTAAACAGCCTTGCTCTCTCTAATGAATGCGCAAAACGAAACAAAGTTTCTTCTTTAAAAGAATCTCCAACAATTTGAAATCCGATAGGTAAATTCTTTTTTGTCTTTCCTCCAGGAATATTCAAAGCTGGAGAACCAATCAAATTGAATGGAACAGTAAACATATCAGAAAGATACATTTTCATTGGATTATCTAAGTTGGCTTTTAGATGAAAAGATGGAGAGGAAGTGGTTGGAATAAATATACAATCAAGTTTTGAAAATAATTTATTGTATTCCTCTTTGATCAACCTTCTTACTTTTAAAGCCTTAGAATAGTACGCATCATAATACCCAGATGACAAAATATAGGTTCCAGTAATTATTCTTCTTTTGACTTCAGGACCAAAGCCTCTTGATCGTGATTGGATATATGTTGTATCCAAGTTGCTAGCTTTTTCTCTAGAGCCATATCTTATACCATCAAATCGAGACAAATTTGAAGATGCTTCAGCCATTGTTAGTATGTAATATGTAGCAATACAGTATTTAAAGTATGGCAATTCAATTTCAACAAGATTTACTTTGTTTTTTCTGAGAAAATCTAGAATAATATCATAATTTTTGACGATTTCATCATCTACACTGGATAAGACTTCTCTTTTTAATATACCTACATTTTTAGGAAGACCATGTTGATGGTAATATTTTTTATTTAAAACTTTTTCCTTTGATGATGTGGCATCTTTTAAATCAAAACCAGCTATAACACTGAAAACATCAACCGTATCACTAATATTCTTTGATAATATACCTATTGTATCAAATGATGATGCATGAGCAACCAAGCCATATCTTGAAACTCTACCATATGTTGGTTTTAAGCCATAAATACCACAAAATGCGGCCGGTTGTCTTACCGAACCACCTGTATCAGACCCTAAAGCAACATCACAGAGACCTTCTGAAACAGCTGCAGCTGATCCACCGCTTGAACCTCCTGCAACTCTTTTTAAATCATATGGATTCTTAACAGAACCATACAACGAATACTCGGATGATGATCCCATTGCAAATTCATCCATATTTGTTTGACCGGTAATCGCAG
>DTWI01000232.1 GCA_012963075.1 Fidelibacterota bacterium | reverse complement strand
TCGATAAATTGCCTGCCGCCAAGAAGTAGAACTCAACACTTTTTCAATATCGGATAATGATCCCTTTTTATACACATTGATTGCGCGATTGGCATAACGAATTCTTAATTCTTTCAATTCATTCTCATGCACTTCAATTTCATTTCCCAATTTTACAATTTCTTCCCGTGCAGCTGTCTCCTCTTTTTTTAATTGGACAATCAACCGCTCCACCAATGAAATTTCTTTCTCAAGATTGGTAATCGTCCTGGCCGCGGATTTCTCCCGGTTTTCTTCAGAGCGCAGTTTTTTTCGAGTAGATTCAATTTCGTTTTTGAGATTCTGAACCGCTTTTGATTGATAATTTAGTTCCTTTTCAAAATCCCGATCTTCTGTTTGTGCCCAAATAACCTGCGCCATCAAAAACAATGTTAATGTAATTCTGCCGGACATAGACTATAAAAATACCGAGTTCATTAATCTTAAAACAATGTGTTTCAAATCATTTAAAATGAACGCATTCGTGATTAAAAACGCACATTTGCTTTAAGCGTCTTTTTCGATCTTAAATAATATATAATCCTTAAATGACAAATACATATCTCCACCCCCTTCCAAGGGATATATCCATAATTGGATTGAGAAACCATCACTATCTTTCTTTTCGACGATATTTTTAGGGTGGCCCAGCAAAGATTGAATATCGGGAACAGTCATCCCAATAGTCAAAGGTGGAATGATTTTCTTTGTAATTGCTCGCTGGCGAACAACATCCATTCTTTGATCAATCCGACCAGACATTTCACGCTCTTGATCACTTTTAAATTTACTTAATAATTCATCAAGTATTTTTTCGTTTTTCTCACCCAATCCACCAGTCATTGCACTGGCATCAACCAACATTTGTATTGCTGAACGCAATTCGGCATGATCAGAGACCTTATTGGCCATTTCTACCAAATGCGTTGCAACTTGGTAGCGTAAAGTGCTTACCTCAAAATTCAATGATTTATTCTTTAACAGAGCTTGATCTAATAAATCCAAAGATTTGCTATAAAATCCAAATTTTAATGCTTTTTCAGCTTCTTGCATCAATTGTCTAGCTTTAAAATATGGTATTTTGTCTCTAGCCTCTTTAGAGAAATGAGCAATGTTTTCCATGAGTTTAATTGCTTGTTCAGCTTTACCTTGAGATGATAATAATTCAGCTTTTTCAATTTGAAGGATAGCGATGTGATCCAATTTTCCCTGTATCAAATCTTTTATTTCTCCATCTGCTCTTAACCGCGCTGCAATATATCTATCTATTGCTTTATCCATCATTCCTTTGAGCTCATATTGAATACCTTCACTGTATAACTGCATCGGTATCTTTTTTTTACTTACTGCTAAAAATTTCTCTGCTCGTTTACGATTAGCATGGTTAGGATAGTTATCCAAAAAAGTTTCAAAATAATCTTTAGCAGTTACAAAATCTTCTCTATAATAATATTCTTTTCCCCGATCGCCAGATGTTAAGGTACCTCCATATAAAACGGAAAATGTAAAATGGATTCCAAAATCTTGAAGATGAGTCTTTTTAATCGGTGTT
>DTWI01000231.1 GCA_012963075.1 Fidelibacterota bacterium | reverse complement strand
AGTTTTTTCATCTAGAAGATTGGATGAATTTTTCGTGATTGACCATTCCACAACTACGGATCAAGCAGCGGGAGATAGTGGTGGAATATCAGGAAAGGGAGGAAATATTCTATACAGGTGGGGAAACCCTCAAAACTATGGAAGAGGTACCGAAAATGACAGGATGCTGAATGCACAACATGGGGTTAACTGGGTACCAATTGATTATCCTGGAGGAAATAATATTTTAATTTTTAACAATAATCCAAGTGGAACCAGTGATGGGAATTCAATTGTTATAGAACTTGTGCCGCCAATGGAAGAAAATGGTCAATATTTCATTTCTCCAGGAAGTGCATTTGGACCATCAGAGTATTATTGGTCTTTTGGAGGGGACTCAAGTTTTTTTTCAAATATCCAATCAGGTGCATTCCGATTACCCAATGGGAACACAATAGTAACTGTTACCGAAGAAAATTATCTATTTGAAGTAGATTCTGATTTACAAATTGTTTGGGAATATTTCTTGGATACAGATCAAAATTTAACGGGTGCAACAGCAAGAGCAAAAAAATATGAGCCGAATTATTTTCATTTTCAGGTTGGTGATATTAATTATAATTACGAGATAGAATTATTTGATCTTTTATTAATGGTGGAGATTATTAATGATAATTATATTTTCTTGGGAAATGCTGATCTAAACCAAGATGGTACGATTGACGAAGAAGATATTAATTTGTTGATCGATCAAATTTTACAATTTTGAAATTAATATTGGTAACTTAATGAAACTTCCGTTTGAAATAAAAATTATAAAATATGATGTCATCTATGATAATCTATTCGTCCCACAGGATACCGGATGGCAGGGTGGTGATGCTGCACACTCAATCAAATTAAATGATAATCGTGTATTATGGTTATTTGGTGACACATTTATAGGTAAAAATGATTACGGACAGAGAAAGGTTCTCTTCCCTCACATCAATAATTCTTTAGCAATCACAAAGAAAATAAATGAATCAAATATCGACCTAAAGTTTTACTGGAAAAATAAAGATGGTTCACCAAGTTCTTTCTTTCCCAGTTTAAACAAAACGCCTGATATTTACTATTGGCCCACAAATGGACTTTTAATAAAGGAAAACTTGATAATCCTTTGTTTTTCAATCCAAGGCAATTTTGATGGCAAATATTTGGATTTTTGGTCTACAGTGGGAACAAATATGATGATCATTTCAAACCCAAAAGATGATCCCAACGATTGGGAAACGGAATATGTTGAATTGGGAATCGGAAATAATCAATTTGGAATTCATTCCGGTTTATATTTTGATGATCCATATATTTATTTTCTGGGATATAAAAAAGATGCACCCAATGGAAATCATGCGATACTAGCAAGGGCGATTTTTTCTAAACTTATTCAAAATAAATCGTCTGACAGTATTGAATATTTTTGTGAAAATGGGGGCGAGCTCATTTGGACCCAAAGTAATAAGAACATAAAAAAACGATGGCCGAACTTCTGTTTAAATATTCATACAATCAACCCTACACATT
>DTWI01000230.1 GCA_012963075.1 Fidelibacterota bacterium | reverse complement strand
TTTTCCAGAAGGTAAAATTATGCCTGATATTCCATTATTTGCGCTTTGTACAACGGGAATTCTTTGTTCAATAGCCCTTAGTTTTGCCAATTCAAAATGCTGATAGGGCATAAATTCACCAACATAGGAATCATTTGTGATAATAAATAGAATGTCTGCACCATTTTGAACCATAGTCTTTACAATTTTTGGATCACTGGAGTCATAGCAAATTAGGGTTGCAATCTTATAGTCTTTTATAGGAAATATCTTATATTCAGTACCAGGTGTGAAATTCCCCATATCGTCAAATTGATTAATCTTTGTCAACCATGATTTAAAAAATGGTACATATTCAGCGAATGGAACCAAAAATAACTTTTGATAAGTGGAAAAACTACCATTTGGGTACATAACCATAACACTATTATAGCTAAAATGTTGTCCATCAATAAATTTTCTCTCTGGGATTCCAAGAATAAGAAAAGAATCATTATCCATCAACTTTTCTTGAAAAAATAACCTATCATTAATATTTGTTGCCAAATATGATGGAACAGATACCTCGGGCCATACTATAATTTCTGCTTTTTCTTCTAATGATTTTAATAAAAGAGATTCCATAATCTGGAAATTTTTTTGTTTTAACTCTCTATTCCATTTTTCATCTGGAAAAATCACAGGCTGCCCTATAGATACATTAATTGATTTATTTACTAATCTATTATTTTGATGGTTAAACTGATAGTTTCCGAAAAATAAAATAGCACATAAAAGTAGAATAAAATATTTTATAAATACTACTTTCTTTTCTATAAAATATCTATACAACATGATATTAAATAGAATCACAATAAATGAAACAGCATGCGTTTCTATATTAACTAGTTGTACAATTCTTATATATCCAGACTGGGTCAATGATAAGTTCATCCATGGACCTGCTAAAGGACCAAGATTTCTTAAAAATTCAACAAAAAATATCCACGAAAAAGGAATAAAAAACAGTTCTATCTTCTTGGGAGTAAAATGAATAGAAATAACAAATAATATCCAAAAAATAGTTAAGTACAACGATAATATTAAATAGGAAATAATTGCTGTCGTCACCGATGTACCAGAATTAAGAGCAACCCAGTTTAGAATAATTAAATTGCTTGTAATACTAGATATAAATCCTAAAATGATACTATGTTTTAAATCTTTAGACTGAAACAAACAGTAAAGCAATGGTACTAAGGCAAACCAAGCAAAAAAACCTAAACTAATAGGGGGGTATGATAGTGCTAATAAGATTCCTGATAGAAAAGCAAAAAATATTTCTTTTGATTTCATAAATGTTTACTTCTATCTAGATAAGTTTGTAAGATGATTGATGCAGCAGTTAAATCTACTAATTCTTTATTCTTTCCTGTTTTTATATTCTGTTCAATCATAACCTTTTTTGCATATGCACTAGAGAGTCTCTCATCTTCAAGAAAAACTTCAAAACCAGCTTCTTCCATATCTTTTTTAAAGAAATCTATGGTCTCTGTCATCTCATTTTTTTTATAGTTCATTCCTATAGGATATCCAATAACAAATTTTTTTACATTCTTCTCTTCAGAAATACTAGTAAGACTATTTATTAATTCTTTTTTATCATTATAACGAATTACTTTCAGAGGTAAAGAAATAATACCAGATGGGTCTGAAATGGCCACACCTACTTTAGAAAGACCAAAATCTATACCAATAATTCTTTCCATTGTTACGAAAAAACTCTTTCAACGGTATCTACATTCTTAATCTTGGAAATCGCACTAATTAACCCATTAAGACTGTTTAAATCTTTAACTGTACAGATGATCCATATATTAGATACACTGCCTATATTTACATCTGTTTCAACATCTAAAATATTTATTTTCTCTTTAGCAATAGTTTCAGTGATATTATGAAGTACTCCTGCCTTATCAAGACATGTTATATGCAGTTTAGTCTTAAATGAAATATCTTTCTTTATATTCCAATTGACAGAAACAATCCTTTCTTTAGAATCAGACAAAGATGATAAATTAAAACAAGACAACCTATGTACAATTAAACCTCTTCCTCTAGAAATATATCCAATCACTGAATCTCCTGGAACAGGATTACAACACTTTGCATAATCTACCACGAGGTTTTTTACCCCATCTAAATTAATTCCTTCAGATTCAGATCTAGCCGACTCTATAAAATCTACTTGGGAAGGTATCTTATTTTTTGAAGATCTAACATCGGGAAAAAGTTTACCAATAACATCTTTTAGAATAATTCTTCCTCTACCTAAATCAGATAGAAATTCATTCAAGTTCTTATAATTAAGCTCGTTGTACCTAGACTTAATTTCACTGAGCTTATTATAAAGTTTAGATTTTCTGAGACCTTTTTCAAGTAGTTGATTTCCTACTTTAATACTTTCTTTAATCTCAATATTTCTTAAATGCTTGCTGATTACATGCGAAGCTCTTGATGTTTTTACAAAATTCAACCAACTACTATTCGGTTTCTGATTTTTGCTAGTTTCAATCTCAACAATATCTCCATTACTTAAATTATAACTTAAAGGTACAAGTTTTTTATTGACCTTAGCCCTTACACAAGAAAAACCTATATCACTATGAATAGCAAATGCAAAATCTAAAGGAGTAGAATCAACAGGAAGTTTTTTTAAATCTCCTTTTGGTGTAAAGATAAATATTTCATCTTCAAACATATCGATCTTTAATAAATCCATTAGCTCTTCTGGTTCAGTATTGTCACCATCCATAATTGCTGACAAGTCTCTTAACCAAGTTACTTGATCATCTAAATCTTTCATTTTTCTACTGCCTTTATAAATGTAATGTGCAGCAATTCCAGTTTCTGCAGTATTATCCATCTCCTTCGTTCTAATTTGAATCTCAGTAAGCTTATTGTCTTTAGTTAAAACAGTTGTATGTATAGATTGATATCCATTGGCTTTAGGAGTAGCAATAAAATCTTTGAAACGATCTTGCATAGGAGGATATATGCTATGAATAACACCTAGAGTTAAATAACACTCTTCAATCTTATCAACAATAATTCTTATCGCATATAAATCATATATATCTTCAAATCCTTTACTCTGTGATTTAATCTTTCTATAGATAGAGGATATAGATTTATATCTTCCAAAAATATCAGCATTAATTTTATATTTTTTTAACTCTTTTTTAACTGGCTTGATAGCATTATTGATAATACTTTCACTCACTTTTGAAGATTCTAAAATTTTCTTATCCACCTCATTATATCCTCTAAGATCTAAACATTTAAGGGATAAATCTTCTAACTTCCACTTGAGATTTGCCATTCCAAGTCTATGAGCTAGAGGAACAAAGATTTCTCTAGTTTCAGTTGCAACTTCTTTTCTTTTTTTCTGAGATAAATACTGAATAGTCTCCATATTATTTAAACGATCGGCAAACTTAATAATAATCACTCTCAAATCCTTTGCCAAAGAGAGAAAAAGTTTAGTAAAATTTTCAGCTTGTTTATGTTTTTCTGATTTAAAAACAATATTATCAATTTTTGTAACCCCATCAACTAGAAATGCAACATCATTTCCGAAAAGCAGTTTAACATTCTCTAATGTTACATCGGTATCTTCAACCACATCATGCAACAATGCACTAGCAATAGTTGTAGCATCCATATTCCAATCCAGTAATATATTTGCAACATCGATACAATGACTTACATATGGGAGTCCAGATTTCCTTTCTTGTCCATGATGCATTTTAACAGAAAACTCCAAAGCATCTTTAATAAGTTTTTTCGATTTATTTGATTTTAATCTTGAAAGAAGTGCAACACTTTTTTTGTTAATTAAATCATTATTTGAAGCAACAATTTTATCTGAAGACATAACTAGCTCACATTTTCAGATTCAGACCAATCTGTGTAGTTCTCAAATCTGGCATAAGTATCAATAAAAGTAGCTTTCACTGTTCTAGTAGGACCACTTCTTTGTTTTGCAACAATTAAGTATGCTAGCCCTTTTTCTTCAACTTTTTTATTATCATAAACATATGGTCTATATAAAAATATCACAAGATCTGCATCTTGTTCGATTGCACCACTCTCACGAAGATCGGAAAGCACAGGTCTTTTATTAGTTCTTGATTCTACAGCTCTAGAAAGCTGGGAGAGAGCTATAATAGGAATATCTAACTCTTTAGCAAGAGCTTTTAATGATTGGGTAATGTACGAAATTTCTTGCTGTCTATTTTCTGATCTTCTAGGACCCTGCATTAATTGAAGATAATCAACTACAAGTAATCCAATATTTTCTTCTCTCTTTAACCTTCTTGCTCTAGATCGTAGATCTAAGATTGACAAAGCGGGAGTATCATCTATAAAAAGTGGAGCATCAGCAAGTTTTCCTGAAGCAATAACAACATCTTTCCATCTCGCAGTTTGTAATCGACCTGTTCTTGCTTTGTGGCCATCTATTCTTGCCTCAGAAGAAAGTAATCTTTGTGCTAACTGATCGCTTGACATTTCAAGACTAAAAATAGCCGTTGGAACTCTACTTTCTAGAGAAGCATTTCTAGCAATCGACAGTGCAAGAGCTGTTTTACCCATAGATGGTCTTCCTGCAATCACAATTAAATCACTTTTACGGAAACCAGCAGTAACATTATCTAAATCAATAATTCCAGAAGGAACACCTACAACAGATCCCTTCTTACTCTGCATCTTCTCAAGATTTTGAATTGCTTTGGTCAAGATAGGTTGTATATGTTCAAAAAGCTTGTTATCCTTCTGCTGCGTAAGACTAAAAATAGATTGTTCTGCTTCATCAAGAATGGTTGCAACATCCTCTCTTGATTCAAACGCTTTTTTTGACATATGATGAGATGCAGAAATTAAATCCCTCAAAATACCTTTTTCCTTTACAATAGAAGCATAAGTCTCAATATTTGCAGCAGTAGGAACTTTGTCTACGAGACCAGTCAAATAATACAGACCGCCTACTGATTTTAAAGATTTTTTCTTTTTTAATTCATTTGAAACTGATACGGTGTCAATTGGATTACTTTCTTCAGATAGAATAAGCATTGCTTCAAATATTTTTTTGTGAGCTTCCTTATAGAAATAATGACTAGATTTTAATAACCCTATTGCTTTATTGGCAGCAGCATCATCAATCATCATTGCTCCAAGAACAGCTTCCTCTGCCTCAAGAGACTGAGGTTGCAAATTAATATTCTTTTCTGTTCTATTTTCAGCCATATTATTTTTTATTCATCAATATTTATCCACAAGCTATCAACATCATATAAATAGCTATATTAACTAGATTAACAATCTTTTTTGGCCCTGACAAGTTAATCCTTTATATAATCTCTAATTCTTTTAAAATCTTCCCACGCATTTCTCTTAAAGCTTGGACTTCTTAACAGAAAAGCAGGATGATAAGTTACAATAACAGGATAATTCATATAATAAAAAATATTATTTCTCATATCTTTTAGCGAAGAATCTTTTCCTAATAATGTTGATGCTGCAACCAAGCCAAGCGTTACAATAAGTTTTGGATTAATTAATTTAATTTGATGATTTAAATATGGTTTGCACTTATCAACTTCACTTAATGATGGATTCCTATTCTCAGGAGGCCTGCATTTCAAGGTATTGCAAATATAGGTATCATTAAATCTATCTCTATCAATTGCCTTTAGTATTTTATCAAGTAATTTCCCAGATCTGCCAACAAAAGGTCTTCCTTCAAAATCTTCTTGTGCTCCTGGAGCCTCTCCAATTAAAAGCAAGCTTGCATTCTTATCGCCTTCACCAAAAACAAAATTTGTACGACTTTTATGCAAATCACATTTTTCACAATTACAGATATTATTTTCAAATGTATTTAATTGATTAGGGAAAGATGATAATTTTTGGATTACATCAAGAAATATTTCTTTTCCAAATAATTCTTGATTCTGTAAAAGATATTCTTTTTTTACATTAAGATTTTTGGTCAACCGATTCTTCTGTTTTCTTCCAGCTTATTTTCCCTTCAAGATATTCATCAAGAGCAATTGTTGTTACTTTTTCTTCTTTATCAAAATCAATATCTTCTCTAACGATTGGTTCTGATAAAATACCTTCTTCTTCTTCTCTAAACTCAATATTCTCTTCAATTATTTGCTTCAAAACACGCTCTTGAAGAATTTGTTTTGCTCTTCGAGAAGAAACAACTACTGATTCATAAATATCATCAGTTTTTTTTAGTAATTTTT
>DTWI01000229.1 GCA_012963075.1 Fidelibacterota bacterium | reverse complement strand
TTGTGATAAATTTTTTAGAAGCGCCAAATCTAGTTTCAGAAAGTTTATCTAATTTTTTTCTAAAATATAATTAAAATGATATTAGAAAAATAAAGAATAATTTTTATTTTAGTTTATATCAAATATCTTTCCTGGATTCATGATATTGTTTGGGTCAATATTTTTTTTGATCAATTGCATAAGAGGAATATTATCTTCGTGTTGTTTTATTAAATATTCTTTTTTGTTAATGCCAATTCCATGTTCTCCAGTAACTGTTCCATCAAGTTCAAGAGTTTTATTTATAAGCTCGTTACTGAATTCTCTAATTGTTTTATGCTCTTCTTCATTTTTAGGGTCATATAAAACAGTGCAGTGAAAGTTTCCATCACCCACATGACCTACAATAGGGGCTTGTAGTCCGTATTCTTTTATTTTTTCTTCCGTAAATTTAATGCATTCAGCTAATCGAGAAATAGGGACACATGCATCAGTTGTATAAACTCTAGTATTAGGACGTAAAGCTTTTACTGAGTAATAAACCTCATGTCTTGCTTTCCATAATTTGTTTCTATCCTCAGTATTTTCTGCCCATTTGAATTGACTGCCACCATTGTTATTTGAAATATCCCCAACAAGACTTACCGATTCTTTGTTAGCTATTTCAGTTCCATGGAATTCATAAAAAAGCGTTGGCTTAGGTTCCAAATGATCCAATTTTGAATATTTTATACTAATTTCCATTTGATAAGCGTTGAGAAGTTCAATACGAGCAATTGGTATGCCGTATTGAATAATTTCTTGAACTGTTGAAACAGCGGATTCCAAACTTGGAAAATGACAAACAGCGCTCATTATATTTTCTGGTATAGGAACTAAACGAAGGTGTACCTCCGTAATAATGCCTAGAGTACCTTCAGAACCAACAAACAGACCAGTTAGATTATATCCAGCAGATGTTTTTTTGGTCCTTCCTCCAGTTTTAATAATATCACCATTAGGAAGCACGACGGTTAAACCTAGAACCATTGTTCTCATAGTTCCGTACCTCACCCCCATAGTTCCTGAAGCTGAAGTGGCCGCCATTCCTGCAAGTGTAGCTTCTGCCCCAGGATCAATTGGAAAAAAAACACCTTGATCCCTTAAATGTTCATCGAGTTGATCCCTTGTTACATAAGCCTCTACTCGACAATCAAAATCTATTACGTTTAATTCAATAATTTTATTCATTTTTTCTAAAGAGACAGTAATGCCTTTTTCATTTCCCAATACATGCCCTTCCAGGGATGTTCCCATTCCAAAAGGAACAATTGGAACGGAATGATCATTACAAATTTTTACAATTTGAGCAACCTCTTCAGTTGTATTTGGAAAAGCAACGCCTAAGGGCAAAACTGGGTCATAAATATCCTCCCCTCTTGCATGATTATTTCTTGTTGATTCAGAGATAGAATATCGATCTTCTAGGAGTGAAATTAACTCATTATTGAAAGTTTCCACGCTCATATATTGCCCTCATCCATATATAACTAGTTGCTAATGGCCAAGTAAGTATTTTAAGTAAGAGAAATAGAGGAATTATAAAAAATATTCAAGACAGTATTGTTAACAATATTAATGTGAAAGATATATTAATAAAAATTGTTTAATTAAAATTGATCCTCTTCCGTTGATCCAGCCATGGCAACTGTTGAAGACTTACCCTGAGTTAGAGCCTGAGATACAGCATCAAAATAACTAGTTCCTACTTCTCTTTGATGTTTCGTACTTGTGTAACCGTCTTTTTCTGCAGCAAATTCAGCTTCTTGTAATTCGGAATAAGCTGCCATTCCATCTTGTTTATAAGCTTGGGCTAATTTGAAAGTTGCATAATTATTTAAGTGAAAACCAGCTAAAGTAATAAATTGAAATTT
>DTWI01000228.1 GCA_012963075.1 Fidelibacterota bacterium | reverse complement strand
GCCACCATGCATTGTGGCCCTAATTGCACAGTCAAAATATTTTGTTGGTGAGCCAAAAGGATCAACATCAACAATTAATTCATTCGCAAGGATTGTCCCCTGAAATCGAGGTACTCTATCTAACTTATTTTTCTGATTTTTTTCAGTTAATTCTTTATCAAAAACAATATTAGGTTTCATAAATTCATTAACCAATTCATATCCAAGCGACGATTCAATACTGGATTCATCTTGGTAGATTAAATTAATTTCTTCTTTATTTTTCTTCCAAGCTATTTCAATATCGTTATAATTCTTTACTGGACCTATGACCAGTTCTCCTCCTTGAATAATATTGATGTCATCACTAATAATATTAGATAGGGGTTCATCAAGTAACCCTTCAGCCCAACGATTCAAACAAATTTGTTTTATATTAGTCTTAAAAAAATCGAGATTGGTTGGTTCATCAATCAACTCTTCAGATATCCCTAATAGTTGATTCCATTGTCCTTGATCAACTTGATATGCATAACGGTTTAAAAACTCATTATATAAAGCAGAATAGGTGGTGCTATCTGCAATAAAGTTATCTTGAAATGTTTCAAATTCGGGTTCATAACGATACTTATATAAAGAATCTTGGGATGTAACATACTGGTAATACGAAGTTTGAATATCGTTTAAATAAATAAAAAATGTATCAAGTGTAGCCAGTTGGTTATCAACAGTTTCCTGATTTCGTTTAAAACTATATGAAACTGATTTTTTTGCCTCTTTTAAATCACTATTCAGTTTTTGTTCTGTCTTTAAAATCCCAAAGTCAAACGGAGCAATAATAGGTTCACGGGCAATATCATCCAATTGATAGGAATATCTAATTGAAAATCCTGTTGGAAATATTACAGAAATCAATACTGAGAGTACAAAGAATATCAAAACTGGGAATTGATTCTCCTGAAAGAATTTTTTTAATTGATCAAACTGTGTCATATAATTACCAACGGATAGCAGCTGATGCCCATGTATAACCAGCACCAAATGCAGTTAAGATAATAATATCCCCTTTGGTAAATTTGCCTTCTTCTAAGGCTTCACACATTGCTATTGGGATGGTAGCTGCTGTGGTATTCCCATACTTGTGAATATTAATATACATCTTATCCATAGACATACCCATGCGTTTAGCAGATGTTTGTAAGATACGATAATTTGCTTGGTGGGCAATTACCAAACTAACATCCTCTAATGATAAATTATTATGTTCCAGTGCAAAATTGATTGCTTCTGGCATACGTACTACAGCATTTTTAAAAACTTCTCTTCCATTTTGAACAGGAAGATGATGTCCTTGTGCTACTACTTCTGCATCAATACGGTTCGGATAAAACATAGAACCTGGCGCCTTTGCATGTAACATTTCTACTCCTTTACCATTTGCATAGGTATGTGTAGATAAAATACAGCTTTCATCATCTGTTGGTTGCAATACAGCTGCGCCTGCGCCATCACCAAATAAAACCCCCGTTGCTCTCCCTGCGGGAGTCTTATCAAGCATACATGACATCACATCCGATCCCACCAATAAAATGTTCTTATATTTTCCAGTCTGGATAAATTGATTACCAATTTCTAATAGATATATAAATGCAGAACATGCTGCACTAATATCAAAAGCACTAATATTGGTTGTAATACCTAGTTTTTGTTGAAGAATTGGGGCCATGCCTGGGAAATTATAATCAGAGCTTACTGTCCCAACAATAATAGCATCTAAATCGTCTGGTTTTATGCCCGCATTTTCAATCGCTTCCTTACACGCTGGAAGGGCCATATCAGAATTAGCCATCCCATCTTCGACCCATCGTCTTTCTTTGATACCGCTTCTCGTTTGAATCCACTCATCAGTAGTATCCATCATGTCTTCAAGATCATGATTCGTCACTACCCTATCTGGAACATTAAATGCTATTCCTGCTATTTTTGCTTTCTTCATATATAACAATACTTGTGAGCTGATCTGTAAGCCGGGTTTTGTACATCGTGATGATGCGATGATCATTCCTCTCGATCCTATATCGCTATAGAACTCTAGCAATCTACCCGTTCTTCAAATGATGCGAGTCACATCTCAGAACTACTTGATCTTGCACCTAGTGGGGTTTACAAGCTAACAATGTTACCATTGTTACTGGGGGTCTCTTACACCTCCGTTTCACCCTTGCCAAAATGGCGGTCTATTCTCTGCTGCACTCTCCATATCCTCACGAATCCCACCTGTTAGGTGGCACTATGCTCTTTGGTGCCCGGACTTTCCTCTCAAATAACTTTGAGCAATCACCCAATCAGCTCATTTTGTGATAATAAGAGATACCAAACTAATTAGAAAGCAAAAAATTAATTTTCAAATACAAGCTTATACAGAAAGCGCCCACAATTACCGCAAAAAACTACCTGTTTTGCTAAGGTTTCATTGACAAGTTGTGCGGGAACAAATGCCCCACATGCTTCACAATTATTGTCGAGCACTGCAGCAACTGCAACCCCATTTCTTGCTTCATAAATGGCGTCATATTGGGACAACACATTAGAATCAATGCCTTTAACAATATTAGCATGTTCCACATCTAATGCATTTTTTTCTTCTGATACTTCTGCTAATTT
>DTWI01000227.1 GCA_012963075.1 Fidelibacterota bacterium | reverse complement strand
CGGATGGTTGTAATACCCACATGGACAAGGATTCATGGAAGTAACCAACATAAAACTTGCCGGATAATCCACTGTAAATTTGGCACGAGAAATAGTTATAACTCTATCCTCAATAGGTTGTCTTAGAACTTCTAAAACCGTTCGTTTGAACTCTGGTAATTCATCTAAAAACAAAACCCCATTATGAGCTAGCGATATTTCTCCAGGTTGTGGATGCGTCCCTCCTCCAACAAGAGCCACATCTGAAATGGTATGATGAGGTGAGCGAAATGGCCTGGAAGTCATAAGAGTATCATTTGCCGATAATTTCCCAGATACAGAATGAATTTTTGTGGTTTCCAATGCCTCTTGCAAAGAGAGTGGCGGCAAAATTCCTGGCATGCGTTTTGCCAACATTGTTTTCCCTGCTCCTGGAGGACCTATCATGATTACATTATGCCCACCAGCAGCCGCAATTTCCAATGCTCTTTTTATATTTTCTTGTCCCTTTACATCCGAAAAATCAGTTGTAATATTATTAAGCCCTTCATAAAACTCTTTTCTTGTATCAACAGTGGTTGGGCTTATTTTTATTTCTTCTTTAAAAAAATCAATAACCTCTCTAACATTAACAACCCCAAAAACGTCTAATTCATTTACAATGGCCGCTTCCCTTGCATTTTCCTTTGGTAAAAATATTCCTTTAAACCCTTCTTCTTTTGCTTGTATAGCAATAGGTAAGGCCCCTTTTATTGGCAAAATACTTCCGTCTAATGAAAGTTCGCCCATTATTACGAAATCGGCTAATTTGCTGTCATCAAACTCTTTGTTGGCTGCCAAAACTCCAATAGCAAGTGGTAAATCGTAAGCCGAACCTTCCTTTCTGATGTCAGCAGGCGCCATGTTGATTACAATTTGTTTTCCGGGAACTCGATAGCCATTATTTTTAAGAGCAGCTCTTATTCTTTGCTCACTTTCTTTTACCGCATTATCAGGTAAGCCAACCAAATAAAATTTTATTCCCCTGGTAATATCGACCTCAATGGTAATTGTTTTAGCATCAATACCGCTTACTGCACTCCCATAGGTTTTAACTAACATTTTCTATTTATTGAATTCCGTTAAGCCACATTTTAGCCATTTTTGAAATTCACTAACATCAGGAGTGTAGCCAATAGGATTGGTCAAAAGTCCATTTTTTGGACTATAAAGCACATAGTATGGCTGTGATGAACTAGAATAAGTTACCGCTTGCAAAGTGCTCCATTTATTTCCAACAGTAGTTAAGGTTTTCTTTTTTGTTCCTCCATCAGAAGTTGGAACAATTACCGTTTCCATGCTGTCTAATAATGTTTGCTCATCCACATAGAGTTGACAAAGCACGAATTCCCCCAAAAAATCCTCTACTTCTGGAAATACATTTTCTTCCATTTTTCTACAGTTGACACAAGCCCAACCTGTAAAATCGATAAATACTGCTTTGCCCTCTTTTTCTGCATATTCTATCGCTTCCCAATAATCAAAAAATACTTCTTTTTCTTCTTGCTGATAAGT
>DTWI01000226.1 GCA_012963075.1 Fidelibacterota bacterium | reverse complement strand
CAGCTTTTGCTAATTTAGCTGTAAGCATAATGACACTGAGTGCAAATATATGTTGTTTTTCCTGCTTGGATATCTTTTGGTATTGCTTTTGCTGATATAGTTGGAGTTGCCATCTTAGCATGTATTCTTATTGGATTATATAGAACTGCTAGCAAATAAATTAATAACCTACGATAGCAAATGTAGAATCATATCTTTTTAATTGTGTAGCTTCCTTGCTTGCAGATGCATAAGACTTAAAACCTTTGCTACGTACATAATATATCATTTTTCCTCTATTAAATGCCTGGGTTACTGCTATGTCTAATATCCCTGTTTCATTCAATGCGTTCTTTAAAGTAATAGCATTTTCTTTATTTTCAAATGCACCAAATTGAATAAACCATGTTTTATTAGATTGGACTTTTTTTTGATTAATAATTGGTTTATTTAATTTTTTCTGATATTCTTTTGCTGTTTCGATTTCTCCAACCACAGTTAATGCTTTATAAAGTAATCCTTTTGAGATATCTGTCACAAGATGGCTAGGAGCGTTTACATTAAATTGTTTAAGCAGCTTAGCAGACTGGATATAAGATCCTATAGCATAACTTAATTCAGCTTTTTTTAGGATAGATAACCAATAATAATCAGAATTGTCATTTAACTGAATGATTTGCTCGTACATTTCTAATGCTTTGTCACCATCAATGGTATTAATTGCTTTTTGATAGAGAACACTAGAATCTGTATCTTGACCGTAACAAAAAGTAATCAGAGAAATAAGTAAAATTGCTTTTATTTTAATTGTTATCTTCATTAAGAGTAACGCTATAACAGACTTCAGATAATGATTTTCTTAGTTCAATATCATCTGTATCAAGTTTTATTCGATTTAATTTAATGATATAAGATTCTTCATGTTGTTTTGCAAATTTTTCAATTAGCTCTCTTGCTGCATCTTCGTCATTTTTTTCAAGGTAAATATCGATAAGGCGATTAAATACGTATTTATGAAACGTACTAGATAGTATTCCTTGATATAATTCTTCCATTTCATTAAACCTATTTTTCTCAAACAACATATTCTCAATATCTTTAAATGTTTTAATACTTGCATTTGGTTCTTTATCGGCAAATAAAATTAAGTTCTTTATTGCTAAATCAATATCTCCTTTCTTTTGATAAACTTTAGCAAGCTCTAAGTACGATTCATGGTATACATGTTCTGAAAGAACACTTCTCTCAAGAAAATTAATATAATTTTTTTGATTATCTTTTTTTTTGTAATCCATTGCAATAAAATAATTTAGCATTGACTCTTCATTTTTCGATTTTGATTGATGTTTGATCAACTTTTTTTCTAAATCCAATGCTTTATCCCATGATTGATTATCAATACAAATATTTTTAAGCATTGTTAAAGCCCATATGTTTTTAGAATCCAACTCAATTATTTTTTTGAATTCATCTTCTGCTCTAATCGTATTACCAACTTCTAGATAATCCAGTCCAAGAGCTTGATGAATCTGAACTTTCATTTGCTTAGATAATCCAGGTCTAATAATAATACTTTGATGAATTCTGATTGCTTTGTTTATGTTTCTATCTCTAAGGAGATTCCCTAGTAATAGATATGCTTCAGTATTATTTGAATCTTTTTGAATAAGGTCTTTCAAGATTTGAAAAGCTCTTTCATGGTTATTATCTATGATAGCTTTTAATGCTTTATTGTAAACTTCAACATCGGTAGACTGTTTTGATTTCCTATTATTCACTAGAAAAACAAGAATCAGAACAATTAATATTAGAGGGAGGAAATACGTTATTTCCAAAAAGCTATTCCTTATCAGTAAAATTAAATTCTTCACCGATAGCTACATTTCTTAAGCTATCAAGTTCGTCAGAAACTTCTTTATTTTTCTTCACCAAACCAGAAATCTCAGAACGATAAGAAATCACAGATTTCAAAGAAATGATATACCCTATCACAATTCCAATCATAATAAGAGCTACGATTACTATATATCCATCCCCTGTAACACCTTTTTCTTTAAAAAAATGAATGGTAATAGGATCACTATTCATTCGAAACAAAAAGAAAGTTCCAGCAAGAAATGCTGAGAAAAATAAAATTTTTAATAACCTAAACATTATGCTCTAACTATTTCCTTTCCATGTAAAACTACTCCTGTTGCATCTATAATTTCTACTGGAATGATATCTTTAATTTTACTTGAATTTTTCTCTAAAATCACCCACTCATTTGAGTCAATTCTTCCAGCCCAGTGATTAGATGATTTTTTGCTTTCTTTCTCTATTAATACATTTTCAACCTGACCAATTTTTTTTGAATTCAATTCTAAAGTGTGTTTCCTTTGAAGATTAATTAGTTTGTCCAATCGTTCTTTTTTTATTGTTTCATCAATTTGATCAGTAAATTGTGCAGCTTTTGTATATGGTCTAGGTGAATATTTAAAGGTAAAAGCGGAATTAAATTTTATTTTTTCCATTAAATCTAATGTTTCCTCAAAATGTTTTTCAGTCTCACCAGGGAAACCGACAATAATATCAGTTGATAATCCACAATTAGGCATTATTTCTCTTATTGTATCAGCCATAGAATAAAAATGTTCCCTTGTATATGTTCTATTCATACGTTCCAAAATTTCGTTAGAACCAGACTGCATAGGAAAATGAACATAATTACAAATATTTTTTCTTGAAGCCATGACTTTCAATAATTCGACATTAATATCTTGAGGGTGTGGAGAAGTGTAACGAATACGTTTTACTCCATTAATATCTGAAACAGAAAGAAGTAAATCGGCAAACGAATTATTTTCGTGTTTATATGAATTAACATTCTGGCCTAATAAAGTTATTTCTACAAAACCTTGGTCAACTGCTTTTTTTACTTCAGTGACAATATTTTCAACGCTTCTACTTCTTTCTCTTCCTCTAGTAAATGGTACAATACAAAATGAACAGAATTTATCACATCCTCTCATAATTGAAACCCATGCATTAACGCCTTTATTTCTCTTTGGGAACAAATCTTCATATACTTCATATCTCGATAATTTTGTATCAACAATACTATTCTGGTCCATCATATGACGATTCATTAACTTAGGAAGGTTTCTATAAGAGTCTGGACCAAGAATAATATCAATGTAAGGCTTATTTTTTAGTAAGTCATTTTTAAGGTTTTGAGCCATACATCCTAAAACACCGATAATCAAATGTGGTTTTTCTTTTTTGAGTTTGTAAAAATTTCCTAAACGAGAATGGATTTTCTTTTCTGCATTTTCTCTAATTGCACATGTATTGACAAAAATAGCATCTGCATCATTTAAATTTTTTGTTTTTTTTAATCCGATATCCTTGAGAATACCATCGACAAGCTCTGAATCAGCCATATTCATTTGACACCCATAACTCTCGAGCGCGTAGCGTTTCACTTTTAATTTAGAGTTGTACATATTATTTGATATAACCGGTAAAAAAATATTTTTTAGGATCTTCTACTTTTTTATTTTTATGCACTTCGTAATGAAGATGGAATCCAGCAGCTCTGCCGCTGTTACCAGATTTTCCTAACACATCACCTCGTTTAATCTTCTGACCTTTTTTAACATTAATCTTATAAAGATGGGCATATATTGTTTCATAACCATAACCATGATCAACCTTTACATAACGTCCCCAGCCAGAATCATACTGTGCCTTTATTACAACTCCATCACCTGCTGCAATAACAGGAGTATTTAAGTTAACTGCAAAATCTTGTCCTTTATGCATTCTTCTTTTTCCATCTATTGGATCAGTTCGATAACCATAATTTGAACCTAAATATGCAGATTTAATAGGCATAATAGATGGAACATGGCGATACATTTTTTCGTTTGATTTAATTTTATTAAAAATAATATTGTAACTACTCTTCTGCGAATTAACAGTATACGATAACGAATCAATCGTATTTTTTAATTTATCTAATATCGTTGAAGAACTTTCATCATTTATTTCCTCAATATCTGATCCACCTGTTCCCATCTTCTTAATATCATCATCTAATGGTGGCAATGCAGCATATGTTCTCATTTCGCTATCTTTTTCTTCTAACAATGCTAAGTCTTTTTCAAGTTCAGAAACTTTATTTAATAATTCTTCAGAAACATCAGAATATTTCTGATTGGTTTCTTCTATCTTCCCTTTGTAATAATTACTTGAAAACTCGACAGAAAGGTAATAATTGATCCCAATAAATAACATAAAAAGAACAGTAAGAAAAGTGGCAACATCCAAGAGTGAAAAATTAATCTGATGTAATTTATTAGAAGAAAGATAATGGAATGAAAAATATTTTTTCTTATTCATAGTTACTTGTCTTCCTTTTCAATCGAATCTATTGGTTCAGATGTTTCATGATCAGGATTGTTAATTTCATCTTTTTTATCTTTGATTCTTTTTTTAATCCCAACAATATTATCAATTAGTAATAAATAACGTTTGTCACCGACAAAATTTAGAACATTTTTATCTTGAGTCTTATTGAATACATAAAGTCCCAATTTTACATACAAACTAGAAAGTTTTCTTTCTAATTGAAGAATATCAAGACGAAGTCTGCTATTGTGAGTAAATTCTTCTGCTTTTTCAGAGGCAACTACACCCCATTCAGATACACTCTTTTTAATATCTTCCCAAACATTGCTCATGAAAGTGAATTTATAGATGAAAATAAATATAGCAAAGAATTTAAAGAAGGGCTCCCAGCCATCTCGGCTAGGAGCCCTTTTCCCTTTTATCGGTAGCCAACCAATTTATTGATTTTGTTTTCTCAAATAGGCAGGTATTTCAGATT
>DTWI01000225.1 GCA_012963075.1 Fidelibacterota bacterium | reverse complement strand
TCAATTGATGTTGCTCCTTGGAAATAATCCCTGCATTTGGTTTGATATGTTAAAAATTATTCCTTGACAAAATTTAATTCATTATTTATAATCAACTTTCGTTTAGAACCCATAATAAATAACTCTAATATAGGAGACGCTTATGTTGAATTCAAAAAATATTATAGTACTTCCATTATCATTGCTAGTGGTCATTATGATTCTTTCTGGAACCGTTATGGCGAAAGGAAAAGTTACTTTTGTGGTCGAGGCTGGCAACGCAATAAAAACCACAGCATTTAAAATGGCAAAAATAATGCAGCAAAAAGGGTACGAAGTGGATGTCATCACAACCGCTGGAGGCAATCAAGCGGTGCAGTTTGTACTCGGTGGACAAGCAGACGTGGCCGTAAACGATACTGACGAAGTTTTGCTAGCCCGTGCTCAAGGCGCAAACCTGAAGGTCTTTATGGCTAACGCAACCAAAGTTGACTACACTTTATTAGCAGCAGACCCGGAAATCAAAGAGGCTAAAGACTTGATAGGTAAGGTGGTCGGAATGTCTGGTCCCGCAGGATTTGATGCTCTAATGGGACGTGTTTACCTACAGAAAAGCGGCTTGGACCCTGAAGGACCAAAATGGACAGTCGTAGGAGGAAGCCCAGCCAGAATGAAGGCCCTTCAAGCAGGGCGCGTTGACGCCGCTGTAGTTTTCATTTCACACTATCTCCAGCTTAAGGCCAAAGGGGCCAGAGTACATAAGGTTGTACATATGGCTGATGTGGTGCCGGATGTGTTGAAAGGTGTTTACTACGCTCGAACAGAATGGCTTGAGGAAAATCCGAAAATCGTAAAAGACATCATTCGTAGCCAACTTGTAGCTGCTAAGTGGTTCAACAATGATAAAGCCGGGTGGATAAAACTCGCCATGGAAATTGCTCCAGGAAGCGAGGGAAAGGCACTGGATCAACTATATGAAGAGCTCAAGGCGGTAAATATGTTTCCTATCGATGGTGGTCTGGATGAGCGTGGGGCCAACAAAATGGTTGAGCTGTTGGTACAGACAGGGGATCTAAAGGAGGAAATTCCTTTGGATCAATGGATGACCTTCAAAATCTACAATGAAGTAATGAAGGAACTTGGGTATTAAAAATTACTTAAAGTTTCCTCAGGGACATCTCTAACGTGAGACTGTCCCTGAGAAACAAACCAGAACGTTTGATTTAAACTAAATGGTTGAAGAAAAAAATATTACTAAAAATGAATTTCCAATGTTGAGCGACGATGAGCGTCAACGGCGTTGGAATGAAATTCGATGGAGAATGGATCACGCTGGTTTAGATTGTTTACTTGTGTGGGGAAATGAGTCTAAATGGCAATCTGCACTGGCCAACGTGCGCTACATAACTGGTAGGGCATCTCCAGGCATGGTTTTGATGCCTTTGGAAGGAGATCCGATACTTTGGTCAGGTTTTCCACATGATGTTACAAAGTGGGGAGCAATGGCAGGTGGCTGGATCGAGGATATCAGGTCCGGTCAGTCAAAAACAGAAAACATTTGTGAAAGCTTGCGTGAACATCATTATACAAAGTCAAGAATTGGTGTTGTCGGATTTGGTGAAACAAGGCCTAGGGTGATACCAGAGACCGTACCCTTCCAACAATACTCTAAAATTAGAGCCAGTTTGGAGGATGCACAATTCATCGATGCGGGTTGGCTAGTTGAACAAACTCGTCTAATCAAGAGTGATGAAGAACTGGCTTTGCTCTGGAAGTCAGCTGATCTAACGAAAGCAATGGCAGATGCAATTTTTGAAGCTGCTCAACCAAATGTAAGAGAATTTGAAGTCTATGCTCACATGTTACATGCCTGTCTGGTCAACGGTGGTGAGGAAGATATGATCTGGATCAGTTCCGGAGCAAACCCTCCACCTCATGCAAAACGATCACCGGCCAGCAAACGAAAATTAAAAAAAGGTGATACAATTGTTACAGAGTATCACGCATGTTACGAAGGTTACCTTACAGGTGCAGAAATTTCACTTTCTATAGGGAATCCATCCAGTGATAAATTTAGAGAAATATACAAATCATGCACTGAATCGCAACGTTCTGGGATTGCCGCAATGCAACCTGGTAACTATCTTAAAGATGCCGTACAGGGTTTCCGTGAACCAATTATGAATGCAAATCTAGCGTCTGTTGAATGTGGGCTACATGGCCACGGTCTAGCATCACCGGAATTCCCAAGCTGCATGTATGGTGGGGATTCAGGGTCATGGCATGATCATCCTTATGCTCGAATACCAAAGATTAAATTTCAAGAAAACATGGTGTTTGCAACAGCAAGCGACCTTTTCGATCCAAAATGGAAACATGATACTGGACTTATGCTAGGGCGAACTGTCTTGATAACCAAAGAAGGACCTAAGGAAATGACCGGATTGTCTCTATCACAAGATTTGCCCATGGTTTAACTATTATTTTTGAATTTGCAATTTTACCAATGCTATTCAAATGCATGCTCTATCTACATAAAATTGAGTATCCCGCTCATTAATAGTTAATTACCCAAAGAAAATTTACCACTGTTGCTAAACTACCCCCCATTAATTGGACAAAGATGATTGTTAATTCATCTGTTGCTAAACTACCCCCCATTAATTGGACAAAGAAGAATGTTAATTCATCATCGATTTTGTGACAAACTTCTCTTTTATATTTTTATTAATAGAAAAAGTAATGAAAAAAATTCTTTAAATACTTTTTAGCCGATTTAATATTCTGCTCAAAGTATTTATTATAATTGAAAAATTCTTTGTAATGAATGTTGAAAAATATTTAATTATTATTTTCTATGATGTTAAGTAAAGAAGGTGACTCAAATGTTGAAGGGATTGTTAGCATCTTTGTTTAAGTTATAATTTTTTTGAAAACAAATTCCAATTTAAATTGGATAAATATTTTAATCAAGAAAGTTAAATTCTATGAGTAATACTGATAAAATTGAGATAAATGAAATAAGTAAAAATTTTTACAAAAAATCTGGTAATAAATTCCAGTGTGTTGAAGCCTTAAAAGGAATTAATTTTTCAGTCAGAAAAGATGAATTTATGACAGTTGTTGGTCCGAGTGGTTGTGGTAAAACTACTCTATTACGCATCATCGATGGTTTGATTAAGCCTGATACTGGCACAGTTTTGATAGATGGGAATCCTATCACCGGACCAGGTGAGGACAGAAGTGTAGTTTTCCAAAATTTTGGTCTAATGCCATGGAAGAATGTATTGGACAATGTAAAGTTTGCTTTGTTACTGCGAAAACCTGAACTGAAAGAACAACATAATGAAATTGCTCGCAAATATATTAATATTGTCGGATTAGCAGGCTTTGAGAATCACTACCCCCATGAATTATCGGGTGGCATGCAACAACGTGTCGGCTTTGCTCGAGCCTTGTCTATCGACCCCGATATCCTGTTAATGGACGAACCTCTAGCTTCAGTTGACGCCCAAACTCGTGAAATACTTCAGGAGGAACTTCTTAAAATCTGGGGAAGAAATAAGAAGACCGTACTCTTCATCACACACAGCATTGACGAAGCGGTTTTACTTGCGGATCGCATCTTGGTTTTAGATGCCAGACCAGGAAAGGTCAGAACCATAATTAGTAATGACATGCCTCATCCCCGTTGGATGTATCCAGTGCGCAAAGATCCAAAATTTGCAGAACTGCGTGAGGAGGTTTGGGGCATGATCCGTACTTCATATCGAGATTACAGTGAAAATGGGAACAAACCAGCTTTGTAAATATGGAGTTTGTGTATAATGCGTAAGACCATATCGCGTTTGACAACTTTTATATTCATTTTGGCCGTGGCCGAATACTTTGGACACAGAGCTGACCCAATCATTTTTGCACCTCCTTCACAAATATTAAGAGCTTTCTGGAATATCCTTACTACCGGTGTCCTAATTCAGGCATTAGGTTCCAGCATAATAACCCTTTTAATAGGCTTCATTGTTGGGGCAGTTCCAGGTATCACCTTAGGATTGCTGATTGGGCGGTACACCATGGCGGACCGCATCTTTTCTCCGTATATCTCAGCACTGTATGCTACTCCCCTTGTTGCATTGGTGC
>DTWI01000224.1 GCA_012963075.1 Fidelibacterota bacterium | reverse complement strand
GTTGTATGGGCAAAAGACGAAGAAGGTATCATTCGTGGTTTTCTCATAGAAAAAGGAACAGAAGGATTTTCAAGTTCTGATATTCACGGTAAGATGAGTCTTCGAGCATCAATTACATCGGAATTATTTATGAAAGATGTTTGTGTTCCTGATAGCAATCGATTGCCAAATGTTGAAGGGTTAAAAGGTCCTTTATCGTGCTTAACTCAGGCAAGATATTCTATTGCATGGGGGGCAATTGGAGCAGCTGTTGATTGTTATGAAGTTGCATTAAATTATAGCAAGGAACGTAAACAATTTTCTAAGCCAATTGCTCAATTTCAATTAACTCAACAAAAATTGGTATATATGATTCAGGAAATTTCAAAAGCTCAGCTACTTGCTATCCAACTTGGTAGGTTAAAAGATAGTAATGAAATTGATTCCTCACATATTTCTCTTGGAAAAAAGAATAATGTTGCGATGGCAAGAGAATGCGCAAAATTTTCTAGAGAAATACTTGGAGCAAATGGAATTATGGATGATTATTCTATCATGAGACATATGATGAATCTGGAAACAGTATATACTTACGAAGGGACCAATGAGATTCATACTCTTATTATTGGGAAAAAAATTACAGGTGAATCTGCTTTTGAATAGTTTGATCAATCATTTCTATTATGTTTTTTAATAATTTTTCTCTACTAACTTTTTCCCCCAGTTCTAGTAATAAAGATGTATAAAGTTGATCTTGAATTGGCTCTAAATCTTGGAAATTTGAATTAACGTTAATTCCAATTCCTAAAACTTGAGTAATAACCTTATCTTTTACTGTTTGTTCGCAAAGAATACCTGAAATTTTTTTATTATCAATATAAATATCATTTGGATATTTTATTCGTGCAGAGATTTTTAATTCTCCTAGAGTTCTGATAACTGATTCACAAGCAATGTCAACCAAAGATTGTCCATCCATTATATAATTTTTAGGGACAATAATAGTAAATGCTAAATCTTTATACGGTGTAGAGACCCATTTTCTACCATGGCGCCCTCTTCCATAGGTTTGCTTATCACAAATAACGATACCATAACTATCGCTATTAAGATTTAGAGCTTTTTCGTTAGTAGATGCTAATTCTTCTTCATAGAAGATTTTAGGCGCAATTACTTTTGTATCTAGTAAGTAATCACTAAGATCTAAGAGCACGGATCTAATTTTTTTCTCATTTTAAAAATAGTTCCTGGTTGTAATATTCCATCATTACTTCTAATCAACCTTTCATTGTCCATATATATGATTACCCATGCAAGTTCATCACCATATATTTCATCAGCAAGGTCCCATGCTGTATCACCAGATTGTATTTGATAGTCAAAGAATTCTAAGTCGCAATTTTTTGCTTTACTAGCCTCTCTTTTTAATGACAAGAAATTATAAGGATAAATTTTATTTGGATCAGATCCAATTTCTTCCTTATTCCATTCATAGATCTCTCTCCACATTGAAGAATTTCCATATTCTCTAGAAGCAATTTTAATTAAATAATCACCTCTTTTAATCATATATGGTTCGAAAACAATAACAGGAAGCGGTGGAGCTTCAAGTTGTTGAACAGTAAATGTTTCTACTTTAACTTCTTCTTCAACAATTTTTGTATCAGATTTAGTTGATTCTTGATTGCTCATTTTTTCTCCTACATCAGGAGTGGTGCCAGCGCAATTTATAATCAAAAGCGTGCCTAACAATAAAACAAATTTTTTTATTTTCATTATATTCCTCATTTTTTCAATTTTGTGTCTATAACAATATTATTAATTTTTTAATTTAATGTTCCTGTTTTTTTTAATTAAGAATATTCTCCAAAAACTTTTCTTAAAGTATCTGAAATCTCGCCGAGGGTACATTTATTTTTTGCACATGTCACAATATGTGGGATTAAGTTTTCATCCGATTTTGCTTTTTCTTCTAATTCAGATAGTGCATTAGCAACTTTTTCATGATCTCGATCTTTTTTAAACTGAGTAATAAGATCTATCCTCTTTTTATTGTCATCTTTTTGACTTCCTACGTTGATTAAATTTTTTTCATTATTGTTAATAAATTTGTTTACCCCTATAAGAATTTCTTCTTTACTGTCTAAATTATTTTGAAATTGGATTGAAGAATCTGCAATCTCTTTTTCTATTTCTCCTGTTTCAATAAGTTTTTCCATTCCTCCTTTATCGGATATATCGTCAATTTTTTCCAAAACTTCTTTTACAATTTCTTTTGTTCTACTGTTTATTAAATCGCTATCTCCTATTGGGTCTACAAAGTTTGGGATATTGGTTTCATATGCAATAATTTGTTGTATTCTTAGGGCTGCTAGAGCATTTTCTTCTGATGGAAGACTGATAGCTTCATCTTTACTATTTGTGTGGATTGATTGCGCCCCGCCTAACACTGCAGCAAGTGCTTGTAATGTAGTTCTTACTGTGTTATTCTCAATTTGTTGTGCTGTTAGTGTAGATCCTCCAGTTTGTACATGGAATCGACATAATTGAGATTCAGAATCTTCTATTTTGAATCTTTCTTTAACTATTTTTGCCCAAATTTCTCTTGCTGCTCTGAATTTTGATACTTCTTCAAAAAAATCTCGATGAGAATTAAAGAAAAATGACATTTGTTTTGTTAATGTTTCTATTTCAACTCCATTTTTCTTTGCAGTATTGACATATGTTATTGCATTTGCAAATGTAAATGCTAATTCTTGAACAGCTGTACTTCCTGCTTCTCTTATATGATATCCTGAAACTGATATTGAATTCCATTTAGGTAATGTGGATTGACAATATTCAAATATATCACTACTTAGTTTCAATGATGGATTGATTGGGAAGATATATGTTCCTCTAGATATATATTCCTTAAGAATATCATTTTGGATTGTACCTTTTAAATTTGAGAGATCATATCCTCTTTCTTCTGCTAGTGCTACATAAAATGCTAGTAAAATTGAGGCGGTTGCATTAATTGTCATTGAGATGGATACCTCTTCTAAATTTATTTCATTAAATAATGATTTCATATCATCAATAGTAGAAATTGGTACACCTGATTTTCCAATTTCTCCATAGGACATTTCATGATCAGAATCATAGCCAATTTGTGTTGGTAGATCAAAAGCTACAGATAGTCCACTGACTCCACTATTTAGCAAAGATAAAAAACGATTATTAGATTCTTTAACAGATGAAAATCCTGCATACTGTCTCATGGTCCAAAGTTTCGTACGATACATATCTTTATAGATACCTGTTGTGAATGGGAAATTACCTATCTTTTTTTTGGCCATAATAAGCTAATTTAATCTTAAAATTAGAAATATGGTATATTCTCAGATTCAAAAAATTATTTATTGGTTAAAGTGTAAAAAATATTTTGAAGATAATTCTATAATTTATCGATATTCAAAAAAACAATCTGGTTCAGTTTTGGTAATTTTACCTGATAGTGATATTGCATTTGACTTTGCACAACTTTTTTTAGATAGAATAGAACAGAAAAAGAATAATAATATTAGTTTTCTCTTAAGGGATTCATTAGTGAATTTTTATTCTGATGATCTCAAAAATTTTTCTGAATTATTTTTTTATCAAGATATTGATTCATTAGGATTGCCTACTCCATGGTTTATTAAAAAGATAAGAAAATCTAATTACCAAAATATGGTTGATTTAAATATTGAGTTTAATCCATTCTCTTCATTTTTGGTTAGAGCTTGTAACCCTGAAGTAAGAATTGGTTTTAATTATGATAATTCAAAAAAATATTATAATGTTATATTGGACCAGAATTATCAAAAAGATTTAGATGGAACATTTGATATGATTGGTAAGTTTATAAAAAAATGAAAAATATTATATCAGAAATTATTTTATTGGATAAACCTGTATCATCGGTTAATAATACAGGACATCCCTGGGATCTAGTTACTAATATATCTGCAATATTTAATGATATTCCAAGTTCTTTTAAAAATTTTGAACATGTGATAATTAATGATGATAATGGCCCGGTAATTATAGGTAAAAATGTGATAATTGAGCCATTTACTATTCTGAATGGCCCTCTATTTATTGGAGAAGATTGTCTTATTAAATCTCATTCTAAGATTGCAAATTCTATTATCAATCACCATTGTAAAATTTCTGGAGAAGTACATTCTTCTATATTCCAACCATATTCAAACAAAGCTCATGACGGATTTTTAGGACATAGTCTTGTTGGTTCCTGGGTAAATTTAGGAGCAGGTACTACTACCAGTAATCTAAAAAATAACTATTCTAATGTTAGTGTCAAGTGGAATGGAGAACTTATTGATACTGGATCTATTTTTTTTGGATCAATCATTGGAGATCATGTAAAAACAGCAATTGGAACTAATTTAAATACAGGAACAGTAATTGGTATGGGTTCTAATATTGTTTCTCAATCTTTCCCTCCACGTTACATTCCGCCATTTTCTCTATATTATAAAGGAAAAATAACAAAAATATTATTTGATGATTTCTGTGGCACTGCTGAAAAAGCAATGTCAAGAAGAGGAAAATCTCTTTCAAGCACTGAAAAAGACATATTACATAATATTTACAAAACTTGTTGACTACCTGATTAACAACTAATATCTTCACCTTCATGAGTGATGTACAAAATAATTTGGGTGAAGTAGGTGAAATCTTGAGTCCTTGTTGTGATGAGGAGATTCAGGTTTCTGATATTGTGGATAAACTTAAGTGCCCATTGTGTAAAACAAATCTAAAGCAAAGAGCATTTTTACCATTTCTTGAATATCTTATGGAAAATGGACATGTTGAAAATTTAGATTTCTTTGACTTAGATTTATATAGTCAAGACAAAGAAAGTTTAGACAGTCAAGACGAAGAACTAGATTTAGATAAATATGAAGTTAATAAAGATAGTTTAAATATTTATGAAGATGACAAGCGTCTAGGCAGTCCTACCCCTGTCTCTCAAACATCTATAGATGAATCTTCTATTTCGAGTGATTGGACTAAATTTGCTATCGAAGATTCAGAGTAAAACAACCGATTTTACTTTACAATTGATTACAGTTCGTACTAAATTGATAGAACCAAGATTTTTTCAGGCTATAAAATCTTGAAAGATTGAAAGAATTCCCCCGCTATCAACTTTCCTTTATAGCCTGTCTTTATATATCTAACCTATTTTTTTGTTTTGCTTCATTTGACGAATAGAATTAATATTGATTAATAGACTGATGAGTCGGTTTTTTCAGGATAAGTACTATGAAAATAGCTGTATTAACTAAAGCAATTCCAAGTTATGAATCAAGCATTCGAATTGATTCATCTGAAAAATGGATTGATGAATCAATTGTCAATTTTGTCGTTAATGAAAGTGATTCTTATGCTTTAGAAGAAGCTCTTCAAATCAAAGAACAATTAAATGATGATAGTGAAGTTGTAGTGGTTATAATGGGGAGCGAATCCAATACATCAAAAGTGTTAAAAGATGGTTTGGCAAAAGGAGCTGATAGAGGAATCTTTATTAAAAATGATACTTCTGAAACAGATCCCTTATCTATTGCAAAGATTTTTTCTGAGCCACTTAAAGAAGAATCATTCGATTTAATTTTATCAGGCCTTCAATCAGATGATTTAGGATCAGGACAAACAGGAGTACTTGTTGGAGAATTGCTCAACATGTCTACTGCAACCCTTGGGATTGAGACAAAAATGAAAGATGGAAAGATTAAGGTAAAACGTGAATTGGAATCGGGATGGTTCCAATGGGTCACCTTACCGTTTCCTGCGAGCGTTTCTATTCAGTCTGGTATCAATGAGCCTAGATATCCATCTTTAAAAGGTATTATGGGAGCAAAACGAAAAGAAGTAAAATTAGTTGATGCACAATCTGTCAGTGACAGTAAACAAAAATTTATTAAACTCTTTCTTCCAAAAACTGAAAAAGTTACCGAAAAAATCGAAGGTACGGTTGATGATATAGTTTCAAGAATGATAGATATACTTAAAAACAATTTAAAGGTTATTTAATGATACTTGTAATTTTAGAGAATCAAAGAGGCAATATCCATGTTTTTAGCCAAGAAGCAGTTGTTGCTGGACAACAATTATCTACCAAGCTTGGTTTAGATTTATCTATTCTATGTTTGGGTGAGAATGCGAGTGCTTTAAAAGAACAAGCATCGAATTATAAAGTGAAAAATTTGATCTTAGCCCAACATGATTTAGTAAGCAGTTATTCTGCTGATGGATATTCTAAAGCTCTTGATCAAATTATTTCTGAATTATCTCCAAAATATGTTTTAATGGGTCATTCTTATATGGTTCGTGATTTTTTACCAAGGGTAAGCGCAAAATCAGATGTTCCTTTTATTAGTGATATTATTTCAGTGACATATCATGACAATGTTCCAATTTTTGCACGTCAAGTATTTAATGCGAAAATTGTTACAAATGTTCAAGCTAATTCAAATAATAACACAACACTTTTAAGTTTCCAATCTGCAGCATTCTCTTCTGATAATATTGAAGCTGGTAGTCCAGAAAATCAAATAGATTTTTCTCTTAATCTAGATACAAGTGATATTAGATCTGAAAGTGAACCAGAATTTCAAGAATCTGCTTCAAGCGTAGATTTAACTACTGCTGAATTAATTGTTTCTGTTGGTAGAGGAATAGATAGTCAAGATAACCTGCCAATGATCGAAGCTCTAGCATCAGCCATGGGAGCAGAAATTGCTTCATCAAGACCAGTAGTAGATATGGGGTGGTTACCTTCTGATAGACAAGTTGGTAGTTCTGGCCAAGTTGTTTCTCCAAAACTTTATCTTTCTGTTGGCATTTCTGGAGCAATTCAACATGTTGTTGGTATGAAGGGATCAAAAAATATTATGGCAATTAATAAAGATGAAAAAGCACCTATCTTTGAGATTGCTGATTATGCAGTAATTGGTGACTTGATGGAAATTGTTCCGAAATTGACAGAAGAAATTCAAAAAAATAAATAACAATGAAATTTCATATTGCAGAACAAATAGTTGTAATAATTTTTTTATTATCCGGTATATCGTTTTTTCTTTATCACCTACTCTTACGCCTTAATATAGTTTTAAAAGGAAAATTAGATTTTAGTATTAATTATTTACCTGAACGATTATTAAGAGTATTCAATGAAGTCATTCTTCACAAAAAAGTAGTAAGTGGTGATCGCAAATTCGCTGGCTTGATGCACGCATTTGTAATGTATGGGTTTATATTTTTTGGTTTAATAACAATTAATCATTTTTTGACAGCATTTGGTTTTGAATTTTTTACCGATAGTTTTCGCCATAATTATTTTCTATTTTTTGGGCGACCATGGGCAATTTTATGTTTATTAGGAATTCTTGGATTAGCCTATAGAAGATTTGTTACTAAACCTAAGGCATTAGGAAAGTTTTCTAGTACTTCTGCTTTAGTTTCATTTTTTATTTTTGCTTTAATGTTAACTTATCTCATTGATGAATTCCATTTACTTAATCCAGATAATACTATAGCATTGAAGACAAATTGGTGGGTTCATTCTTCTGTAATTGGAGGATTTTTGTTCTTAATTCCTCAATCAAAACATATGCATTTAGTATTGTCACCATTTAATATTTTCCTCAGGCCTTTTGAAGTACCAGATCATCCAGCAATACCAATTGATTTAGAAGCTTCAGAAGAAAAATTAGATGAATTACTATTAGGTTTATCAAAATTAAGCAAGAATCAAGCATTAGATATTTTTACATGTGTAGAATGTGGTAGATGTACTGATGTATGTCCAGCAAATCGAGGTGGTGGAATTCTAGATCCAAAGTATCATTTTATTTTAGATTTAAAAGACCCTATGCTTGAATCAAATGATGTTAATGTTGTAGACAAGATTAACGTAGAAGCTGGGTGGGAATGTACAACATGTCAAGCCTGTACAGAAGTATGTCCAGTAGGAAATCATGTTGAAAAAGCAGATGAAATAAGAAGTTTTCAAGTTATGGTTAAAGGAAATGTTCCTCAAGAATATCAAAAGTTACTTCGCAACTTACAAGAGACAGGTAATACAGAGGGCGCCTCATCAAGTGTGCTACTCGAAAAATTGCCTAAATATACTCCAGATAAAGAACTTGTTTTGTGGTTGGGTTGTTTTGCAAAGCATGCTATTGATCCTAATTTTGTTAAATCGGTTGAAAATTTTACAAAAATTCTTGATTCAGCTGGCATTACATATGGAGTCCTCAGTAATGAACAATGTTCAGGAGATCCCGCAAACAAATTAGGAGATAAACTTACTTATCAAATGTTGATGGATAACAATGTTAAAGAATTAAATAAAGTTAAAAAAGTCACAACTATGTGCCCCCATTGTGTTGTGAATTTGCAAAAAGAATATAGTAAATATCATGAAATTAAATATGAAGTCAAACATCATACTCAAGTTATTTCAGAACTATTAGATGAAGGGAAAATTACTATTAATCCTGGTAGCTTAGAAAAAGTGACTTATCATGATCCTTGCAATTTATCTAGAACACTTGGTGAAGTAGATGCGCCTAGAAATGCTATAAAGGCTGCAGCTCCAGAATTCTTTGAACTAGATGAAAGTGGGAAAGAAACATTATGTTGTGGAGCAGGCGGTGCACTTTGGTGGAAAAAAGATACTGGAAAAGGAAGAACTCATCTTTTACGTGCTGAACAGGTAATTGAGTCAAAAACTGATACTGTTGTTACAGGATGTAATTTTTGCTATGGAATGCTGAACCAAGGAATCGATCCATTAACACCAAAAGGACAGAATAAAATCACAGTAAAAGATGTTGCAGATATTGTAGCAGAAAATTTATCCTAGTTTGGTATATAAACATTTTTTCCTTAAATTTTTAAATCAATTTAAATAATTTAGATTCATCAATTATAAACAATAAATGTCAGCTTTATGGGCTCGTTACTTTGCGAGTGCTCATTGGTTGGCATTTTTTATATGAGGGTGTTTCAAAACTAATCAATCCAAATTGGTCTTCAGCCGCGTATCTATTGGATTCGAAATGGATTTTTTCAGGATTAGCCGAAACCATTGTATCTAACCCTACTTTATTGAGAATATCAGATTCTGTGAATGAGTGGGGATTAACTTTGGTTGGTGTATCACTTCTTTTAGGGTTGTTTAGTCGTTATTCTGCTTTGGTGGGAATGGGATTTGTGATGTTATATTATCTTTTTGCACCTCCTTTTATTGGTTTGGAATATTCCAGGCCCGGAGAAGGCAGTTATATTATTGTAAATAAAAATTTAATTGAAGCGTGTGCTCTGTGGGTATTGTATGTATTCCCTACTGGTCATATAATTGGTTTGGATCGATTGTTAACCAAATTAAAATCAAATTAGAGGAAACGTAGCATGAGTGAAAATAAAAAACAGCAAAACAATGATCTGGAACGTCGAGAATTATTAAAAGGACTTGCAACTGTACCAGTGTTTGGTCTGTTTCTTGCTGAACTTTGGCGAAAAATACGCAGAGATACATTAAAAAAATCAAATATTCTTTCTGGTTTGGTTCAAGAGAAATCGGCGCCGGCCATTATCAAAGGTCTTTCAGATAGTAAACATTTAAATATTGGTATTATTGGTTATGGAGGTCGAGGTGGACACTTGGTCCGTGGTGCAGGGTTTGCCACTACGGGTTGGACAAATACCGTAGCTGAGAATGCACGAAAAGATAAATTGGACAAACAATTTATAACATTTATGGATCAAGAAGATTTGAATTGCTCACTTGTGGGAGTTTGTGACTTGTTTGATGTACGTGCAGAACAAGGACTTGATGCTTCTCAAAATGAAGTTCGACCTGGTGGGAAACCAAAGAAAACTGCTACAAGATATCGCCATTATAAAGATCTTTTAGCCAATGATGATATTGATGCTGTAATTATTGCTACTCCAGATCATTGGCATTCCCGAATTACAATCGATGCTGCAAAAGCAGGGAAACATGTTTATTGTGAAAAAGGTCTAACCAGAACATTTCAAGAGGCAATTGATGTTTATGACGTTGTAAAAGAAACTGGGATTACATTTCAACTTGGACATCAGAATAGGCAGGTAGAGGCCAATGAAAAGGCAAAACAAATCATTGAACAGGGTTTATTAGGCAAAATAAATCTAGTGGAGTTAGCTACAAATCGTAATTCTCCAGGGGGGGCCTGGGTGTGGGGCATCCATCCTGAAGGCAATGCTAAAACGATTGATTGGGATACATTCCAGGAACCAGCACCTAATAAAATACCGTTTGGGGAAGAAGCACTAAAACGCTTTTTCCGTTGGCGTTGCTGGTTTGATTATGGTACTGGTCTTTCGGGTGATTTATT
>DTWI01000223.1 GCA_012963075.1 Fidelibacterota bacterium | reverse complement strand
GATACATACGAGATGATTGCATTATTATCTGAAAATGACTTAACTTTTGAACAATAAAGGATAGATATGAGAAAAATACTAATAGCATCGTTACTAATTACTGGATTGTTTGCTCAAGATCGCGATGAAAGACAGCGACCAGAACAAAGAGGTCCAGAAGATCACAAAAAACAAGAACAAAGAGATAATAGAAAACAAGTGTGGCTTGTAGCAACACAAACAGAGCATTTAAAATTAACTCTTGAACAAGCAGAAAAGTTTTTTCCATTACAACGCGAATACCATGCTAAAGTAGAAGCGATTAAAAAAGGACATAGAGAAAGACTAGGAAAATTAAGAACAGCTGCTAAAGATGATCGTTCTAAATTTGACGCAGATGCTGCCTTGAAGATAGAAATGTCTGTAAAAAGAACAATGTTGGATGAACATGAAAAATTCTTAAATAGTGCAAAAAATGTACTCGAGAAAAATCAATGGGTGAAGTTAATTTATTTTGAGGACACCATTAGGAAAAGAATGTCTCAAGGAACAAAAAATAAACAACAAGATATGAAAAATATGAGACCAAACAACCACAAGCCTGATTCTAAAAGTAAAAGCGGATGGCAACAACGTGGGCGTGGACCTATGAGGGGAACAAGATAATGAAAAAAATATTAAGTTTAGCTTTTTTAACCTTTTTTATAACATCATGTGAAAACTTTATGTCAAGTAATTACATGAACGATGATGCCTTGATTGCAGCAATTCAAAATGACCCGTATAAGGTAGAAATTGAATTATCATCAATGCCAAACAAATCACAGGATACTATAGACAATGATTATTTTGATCACTTTGCATATATGGCTCAATTATCTACAGATCATGGATATCAAGTCACTCTTGGGGATGAAAGTTTTGATTACGGTGACGTAAAAGAAGTTTATTTTACAAAAAATGGGCGTGAACTTGGTTCAAGAGGTAGTGAAGACAGAGGCGGACATAAAAGAAAATGTTTCCACTTTGTATACCCGCTATCATTCTCATTTTCAGATGGCTCTAGCCACACTGTTAACAGCGGAGAAGAATTCCGTGCAACATTAAAGGCACATTATCAAGCTACTGGAGGAAGAGAAAAACCAGCATTCACCTACCCAATTGAAATTCAAATGAAATCAAAAGACGGTGACGGAGAAGTTAAAACTATTAACTCTGAAGAAGAATTACGTCAAGCATTTCAAGATTGTCGTGGTGAACAAAATGACAAAAAATGTTTTACATTTGTTTTCCCTGTAAGCTTTACTATGCCTGATGGTTCAACACTGACTGCAGAAAGCGAAGAAGATCTTGCAGAAAAAATGAAGGCGTTTTTTGAATCTTACGAGGGCGAAAGAAAAAGACCTGAACTTAATTTCCCAGCAGATATTCAATTCGAAGATGGAACAGTGTTAACTGTTAATTCAAAAGAAGAAATGAAAAATGCTTGGAAGGAAAATTGTAGAACACGTGGCGGCGGCGGTCGTTCATGGAGTGGTAATACACGCGGATAAAATTTTAACATGGAGGAATAAAAAATGATGAAAAAACTATTAACCTTATTACTTGTAACTCTATTTGTTGTCTCATGTGAAGACAATGGAATGAATTACTCACATGCAGATTACTTGAAGATGATGGCAGCAATTAACCAAGACGAAATGATTGGTTTGGATGCAATAGACGATGATGGATTACAAGATGAAGATTATGATGAAACACTATATGATATGGACTTTACATCATCTAGAATAGATCCATTCCCTACCGATGGTTCTGCTGTTTTCAGATTTGGAAGAAAAGTTGAGGATAGAACAAGAGACATACAATTTGATTGTACAGATTGTGATGTAGCAATTGCAACTATTACTCAAACCCAATCAGGAACATTCTATGCAAAAGCATACAACAAAGAAAGTCATGAAGAGATTGATTCTTTTGAAAAAGCTTTCAGTGAAACTTTTGTAAAACGAGCACGACTTGAAAAGAAAGATAATGCTGAAAATCCTGATGGATATGTATGGCGTATTACTGCCGTTAGTATCGGAACTGGTGGAGCTGGATCAAAATTATCTGTTGATGAAGTACGAATTTATACTCCAATGGATTCTGATGAAGCAGTATATACCTTAAATGCGTCTGATACCAGCCTAATAGATAAAGAAAGTATGCCAAAACTTGCTATCGGAGAATCTTTCCGTATTGAAGTAAGTGTTTCTAATAGCGATCCTATTTTAGACTTCAGAAGTGGTGAAGCAGTAAATCTACATATAGGAAAGCACAAAAAACATAAAGCACGAAGAGGCCTTCGTGATGGGGTTCAAGCGGACGATGGAACAATAACATACGATAACGTATTCGTTAGACGTCTCAAAGTTCCTAAAGGTGCTGGTAGCGATTCAAAACATAGACGTCCATTAAAAATGTATTTTAGTGTTTTGGACTTTGGTACTATGTTAGATTCTGATGTGGATTACTACTCTTCAGTATTGGCTTTTCCATTCCATGTATACAATGAAGGAGATACTCCTCGCGGTACTGATGGATAAATAACTAAAGGTTAAATAAAAAAAGGGCTAGTAAATTAGCCCTTTTTTTATTTTCCTAAACTATCAACTATTCTTTTAAAACTCTGATTAAGATCAGTAATCATAGACTCGGTATAAGGATTAAATTTTTGAATATCTTCAAACAATTCCCAAGAATCATTACAAGTCTGACTAACCAACTTGTGCAATGCCTGATATCCAACCGTATCAATATTTGTTTTTTGGGTTCCAAAATCGTCTATTACCCGTCCAATCAAGTGAGTAAGACCCTGTGATTTGGCTGCCATCATATCATGCTGATCAGCAGTAATTTCTTCTATAATAATGTTCTGACTTTGGAAATAAGATTTCCAAAAATCATATCGATCATGTTGATCTCGCACTTTTTCCATCATCATTACTGAACCCCGTTCTTGAAAAGAATCAGGCCCAAATAACGGATGGGTTGCAATAATATCAACCTCGTTGGATAAATGTTCTACCATCATATTTTTCGGGTATACTTTTACAGAACAAACATCAATAACTGTTTTGTTTCCTTGTATCTTCGTGGAAAGATCTTTCATTAATTCTTCAAAGTCTCTTATAGGTACTGCTAAAAAAATGGTATCATTTTTTAATACATCCTCCAAAGAAACAAAATGGACTGATTCGGTTTCATTGTTAGAATCAATATCAAATACGTTTACTTCAAATCCTTTTTGCAATAATTCATATAACAAATTTCCGAAACGTCCAAAACCGATAATGCTAACTTTATTCATCTGTATCCAACCTCTCTACTGCAAGAAACAATGTTAAATTTTTCTTCAAATCATGAATATCATGTTCAATAATATTTAATCCATACTTTTCTGCACATTGTTTGCTTGCAATTACGGCAACATTATCTGACAATTTATCCAAAGAAAGATCTTGAGCAGATTTTGCAGTATCATCCGTTTCTACAAGCTTTTTGGACCAAAACTTTTCAGCAAGATAATCTTTACACTGTTTTAACGCCTGCTCATGAGAATGTATCTCTTCAATTTCTCCAAGAGATATATTATCTCTTGCCATAAGGTTTTGACTGATTTCTACATAAAACATATCAACAATCTTACATTTATTCTCTGCCAACGCTTCTACGCTTTCTATTACAACACCTCCTTGAGCATTTTCCATTGCAAAAATACCCACATCAATCTTCTTATCACTTAAACTATCTAATACATTCATTGAGCTTACCAAATAGTCCAACTCAAAATCATTAATATTAAATTTATCACAATAAAATTTTGCTGCCTGTTCGCTAAAACTTCCTTCTAGCCCTTGGACGCCTACCTTTTTCATCTTTTCTCCAATATGTGTTTAATTGCTGTTATATATCCTTGTTTTCCCTCACCAAAAATTTGAGTTAAACAAACGCTTTTAATGACCGAAATTTTTCTAAAATTCTCTCGATTATAGATATCAGATAAATGAACTTCAACAGCCTTGATATCTGTACCAACAATCGCATCCCTAAGCGCATAAGAATAATGGGTTAATGCCCCAGGATTGATTACCAAATAATCAACTTCTTCTCTTTTAGAATGAAGAAAATCAATGATTGCACCTTCAGAATTTGATTGGAAAAACTCTAAATCGAGATTTTGGCAAACATCATGGTTTTTAATCCAATCATTAATCTCATGCAAGGTCTCAGAACCATAAATTTCTGGCTCTCTTTCGCCTAGTAGATTCAAATTGGGTCCATTAACTATAATTATCTTCATAAGACACTTAGACTTTCTTTAATATCTTCCAACGTTATTTCTTTACTAATTGTTACATTTCCAATCTGGGGAATTAAAACAAATCTTATTTGAGATTCTTTAAATTTTTTATCCCTTTTAACAAAATCAATAAGTCTATCTTTATCCTCAATAACTATTGGAGGCAATGCAAACAAAGAGAGTGCATCAATCGCTGCATTATAGTCAGACTCATTTAAATTATTTATCTTGTTTGACAAGTAAAGTGCACATTTCATCCCATGTACGATAGCTTCTCCATGCAATAATTTTTTATAATCAAAATATGCTTCTATCGCATGCCCAACGGTATGACCAAAATTCAAAATCATTCTTAATTCATTTTCATTCACATCCTGGCTAACTACTTCACCTTTAATCTCACAAGATCTGAGAATAATTTTCTCAAGCATTGTATCGTCTTTTAATTCAAGAATATCATTAAAGTTGGTAACGAGGCAATCAAACAAATCTCTGTCATAAATAAAGCCATATTTAATTGCTTCTGCTAAGGATGCATTGAGCTCTCTTTTAGGCAATGTACTTAAAAAAGATGTATCAATAATAACTTCACTTGGTTGATGGATTCTTCCGATTAAATTCTTTCCGTTTTTCAGATTCACACCAGTTTTTCCTCCAATAGCCGAATCAATCATCGCTAGCAAGGTTGTCGGAAATTGAATATGATTGATTCCTCTCATAAAAATTGATGCAACAAATCCTGAAACATCACCAACAACCCCTCCACCTACTGCAAAAATAGTAGAAGAACGATTGTAGCCTAAGCTTGACATTTTATCACAGATTGTAATTACTGTATCAATAGATTTAGCATCCTCTCCTTCGCCGATAAAGTGAATATCAATCCCTAAAGATTCTAACTCAGAAAATTTGTTTTCAAATGCATCATAAATAGCTTTTTGTGTAATAAGAATACATTTAGAATTGGATTCTTCAACTTTGCTCTTGATAGCATCTACAAAACTATTTCCAATGCTAATATTATAGCTATCTTTTCCTAAATCAACTTTTACTATCTTATCCATTGATCTGTTTGGTTATTGTTTCACAATTGTCTTCTATAGAAGAATTATCGGTATCTATTTTTATCGTTGATAATGCTTCATATTTAGATTGCCTATTCTCAAAAATATTTTGCAATACTTCATGTTTATTCCCGTTCGATAATAACGGTCTTGAATCATCATCTTCTAATCGCTGACAAAGACTATCAATTGAAGCATATAAATACACACAAAATGATTGTTTTAGTATCTCATGATTTGATTCATCTAGGATAATTCCTCCACCTGTAGAACACACGATACAATCTTTTAATGCTATTTCTTTTAATTTTTTTGTTTCCTGTTCACGGAATTGAGGTTCTCCATTCACAAACATATCACTTATTGATAAATTATGATCCTTTTCTAGTTCATTATCGATATCATAAAATGTCCAATTCAGAGAATCTGCTAATGCTTTTCCCGTAGAAGACTTTCCAGAACCCATCATGCCTATTAAAAAGATTTGATTAATATTTTCCACTGCTTTTTATGTGTTTTTTTAATTGTTCTAAACTATCACCACCGAATTTCTCCAACAATGCATCCGCTAGCACAATTGCCAACATACTCTCACCAATAATAGATGCAGCAGGCACTGCACAAGAATCTGTTCTTTCTTTGTGTGCTAATTTTGGTTCCATTGTATTTAAATCAATAGATCGAAGTGGTTTGATAAGGGTTGATAGCGGTTTCATGCTTACCTTCACATGAATTGGTTGTGCATTACTCATGCCTCCTTCAATTCCACCAGCATTATTGCTTGATCGAGTGATTTTTTCATCTTCATAGAGTATTTCGTCATGTAGCTCACTACCAAAAATTGCCCCTGAAGCAAATCCAGCCCCTATTTCTACACCTTTAAATGCATTCACAGACATCATTGCTTGTGTAATACGTGCTTGTAATTTTCCGTCCGCGTTAATATAACTACCAAGTCCATAAGGTAACCCGTTAGCAATAACCTCAAATGAACCTCCTACAGAATCTCCATTTTCTTTTGCTTTATCAATTACTGCAATCATTTTTGCCTCTGTTTTCTTATCAAGGCACCTAACAGGAGATTTGTCTACTATTTCGTTTAATTTTTCAAGATTAGTATTTTCTTCAACAGGTGTTTTATCTATCGCATTATGGATTTGATAAACACGGCTACCAACTGTAATCCCTACTTCTTCCAATAATCTTCTACAAACCGCACCAATAGCAACTCGCATTGCTGTTTCTCGTGCAGAAGAACGTTCTAATACATTTCTAATATCATCAAAACCATACTTCATGACCCCAGCTAAATCGGCATGTCCTGGACGAGGCATGGTAACTTTTTTATGCTCTTTTTTAGGTATCCCAATGGCCATCCTATCTTCCCAGTTTACCCAATCCAAATTTTTAATTAATAATGAAATTGGTGAACCCAATGTGATTGCATGGCGCACGCCTGAAAAAATTTCGGCATAATCTTTTTCGATTTTCATACGTTTGCCTCTACCGTGCCCTTGCATTCTTCTAAACAGATCTTTGGCAATATACTCTTCGGTAAGATGCATTCCAGCCGGAATCCCTTCTATAATCCCAATTAATCCTTTTCCGTGTGACTCTCCTGCAGTCATGTATGATATTTTTTTCAACATAATACGTTCTCCAATTGTTTTTTGATCGAATCCAGTTTTGGGCCCACATTATAAGTAGTTTCTGTCCAAATTTCAATAGACTTCAGCGCTTGAAATATTAGCATATCCAATCCATTAATAGACTGCTTGACATTATCTTTGTATTTGTCCAAGAAAAGCGTGTGATTGGATGTATAGATCAAGTCAATAAGAATACTTTCTTGATGTATAGGAATATTAAAAAAATCATCTTTATCATCTTGTTGATACATTCCAAGTGGTGTGGTATTAATTGCCAAATCAAATTTGATGTCAGCTTTATCAAATATCTGAATATCTATGTCAGAAATTGCTTGTGCATATGCTTGTATTCTTAATGCATTTTCCATTGATTTATTTTTGATAGTAATGGATGCTGCATGCCCATCAATTAATGCTTTTACAATCGTCTTAGAAGATCCCCCTGCACCCAATACAAGACAGTGTTTTGATTCCACACTAATATCATTATGGTGGAGCATCATTTCAAATCCATATAAATCGGTATTATACCCTTTTAGGCTGTTCCCTTTTCTTGTAATACAATTCGCATTGCCTAAGATTTTCACACTTTCATCCAATTCATCGACAAACTCTAAACCATGTTCTTTGTGTGGAATGGTAATATTGATTCCATCAAACGCTCCTGCCTTAAAAGCATCAAAAAAGGAAGATAGTTCCTCGGAAGAAATGTCATTCTTTTCATAGGTACAACCTTCCAAATTGAAGGTATCAAAAAGAATTTTTTGTAACTCTGGACTAATACTTTGATGCACTGGAGTTCCTATTAATCCTAATTTCATGATAGCATCACCTCAATTGTGTTAAAAAATCCCGGTAAGGAGATATTGATGCATTCCTTATTATCAATCTCATATTCCCCAAATGCGACAATACTCAACACAATAAATGCCATTGCAATACGATGATCATCAAAAGATTGTACTGTTGCCATAGTTGGATGACCACCTTCTACGATAAGACTATTATCTTCTTCGTAGGCATTAATCCCAAAATTCTTCAGATTATCTATAATCGCTTGCAAACGATTGCTTTCTTTAAATTTTAATTCTTCTACTCGGTTAAAGATGGTTTTACCATCTCCAAATACAGCCAAAACCGCTAAAATTGGTATTTCATCAATAATCGACGTAATAATGTAGGCTGGGACCTCAAAACTATTAATTGGCGATGAAATAAACTCAACATCTCCACATAATTCTCCATGAATATAATGTTGATTGGATATATTGGTCTGAATATTGATTTTCTCCAATACATTCATAAATCCAATACGGGTTGGATTAAGCAACATATTACGAACGATAATTTTTGAATCTTTTGACAAGATTGCTAATGCAATAAAAAATGATGCAGAAGAAGGATCAGCTGGAACGTCCAAACTGATAGGAGTCAATGGTGATGAAAGCGGTTCCACTCTGATATCATTGTCGTTTACCAAAATGGTTGCACCCATGTTCTGTAACATAATTTCGGTATGATCTCGTGAATTGTTTAACTCCGAAACATTAGACGATGATTCTGCTCCTAATCCTGCTAGCAAAATAGATGATTTTACTTGAGCGCTCGCCACAGGCATTTTATAGTTAATTCCATTTAATGAATTCGATGCATCTATTGTTAATGGAAGCAATCCATCGTTGGATTCAATAGTACACCCCATTTCTGTAAGTGGGACAATAATTCTGTTCATTGGTCTTGTAGATAAAGAAGCATCTCCTGTCAACGAAAATTGAAGACGTTGGGAGGACAAGAACCCAGATAATAATCTTGCACTTGTCCCTGAATTTCCACAATCAATGGGTTCATCAGGATTGCTAAGCTTTTTTCCCGTGATGACAACTTTTTCTCCATTTTGCTCAATAGAAGCACCACATGCTTGCAAAGCTTGCATGGTTGATTGTACATCTTTTCCATCATTGAGATTGGTAATTTCACTTACCCCATCTGCAATAGATGCTAACATCAATACTCTATGAGAGATAGATTTATCTCCTGGTAAAGAAATAGTAGTATTAATGGCCATTTTTCTCCATCTCTGCTGCAATATTAAAAGAAAGCTCTAACGCTTGATTAGCATTTAATCGAGGATCACAATGAGTATGATATCTTGAGTGCAAATCTTTATCACTAAGCTTATATAATCCGCCGGTACATTCGGTAACATTTTGCCCTGTCATCTCGAGATGAATGCCTCCTAAATGGGACCCTTTTGACTTTAAAATATGAATGGCTTTGGTGGTTTCATTTAAAAGAGCTGAGAAGTCTCTTGTTTTAAGCCCTTTTGAAGATTTAACCGTATTCCCATGCATTGGATCTGAAATCCACAATACCGTTTTGTTATGTTTATTAATTGTATCTACTAGAACCGGTAAATGTTGATTGATATTTTTTTCTCCATATCGGAAGATTAGTGATATTCTTCCAGCTCCATTGTCGGGATTTAATACATCAATAATCTTGACTAATTCATCTGGATCTAATGATGGCCCACATTTGATTCCGATTGGATTGCTAATCCCACGACAAAACTCCACATGTGCACTGTCAATAAATCGGGTTCGATCCCCAATCCAAATAAAATGGGCTGATGTGCAATAGATTTTGTTCGATAACGAATCGACACGGGTTAATGCCTCTTCATAAGGTAAATGCAACCCTTCATGACTGGTATAAAAATCAACGGTATTTAAATCAATTATTTGTTCGGTATTAATCCCGACCGCATCCATAAAATCTAAATACTCTGTAATCTGGTGTGCAATTTTCTCGTATTTCTTTCCTTCTTTACTGCTCCTAACAAATCCCATATTCCATGAATTCACCTTACGTAAATTGGCAAACCCTCCTTGGGCAAAAGATCGCAATAAATTCAAGGTAGAAGCAGATTGAGAATAGGTACGCAACAAACGTTCTGGATCAGGTTCTCTTGCTTCTTTGGTAAACTCTATCCCGTTTACAGAATCTCCATAATAGCTATTTAAGGTCGTTCCATTCACAGTTTCTGTGTCTAAAGATCTCGGTTTTGTAAATTGACCGGCAATACGTCCTAGTTTAATCACGGGTACCTTCATTTCAGAAGTAATGACTGCACTTATCTGCAAAAGCACACGAAACGTATCTCGAATATTATTGGCAGAAAATTCCTTAAAACTTTCTGCGCAATCCCCTCCCTGTACTAAAAATGCTTTGCGTTCTGTTGCTTTGGCTAATTGTATCTTTAGATTATTACACTCTCCAGCAAATACTAATGGTGGAAAGGTATTCAATCGTGCAAGAATCTTATCAAGCTTCTCTTGATCTTTATAAAGAGGAACATGTTTGATTGTACAATCTTTCCAAGAATCTTTTTTCCAATTTTTCATCTTATTGCTCCGCCTTTTTTGATTCGGTGATAATGGATTGATAAACCTTTTTTAAAAACGTGGCTTCTTTGTCAGAAAACAAGGAGTCAATCTTTTCATAAATCGCATTTTCTCTACTTTGGTCCAAAATTGGCAATCCCTCTTGTTTTTTAACCTCTCCAATGGCTGTCACTGCTTCTAATCGATCAACCAACAATTGAAAGACTTCCTTATCAATGGCATCAATCTTTTCTCGTATTGTTCTAATTTTTTCGTTCATTCTTATCCCTTTTATATAACAAAAAACCCCAGTGGGGTTCACTGGGGTTCATGTAGTTTTTTATATGGTCCTATCCTTAGGTCCCTACATAACCCCTTCCATTAAAATAATAGTAAAAATTGTTATTACTTTTCATATTGAACAATATTACGGAATAGATTGGACAGTTGGCAAGAAAAATTAATTATTTAGAAGTTAAAAAAATTACTTTCTAATTAATTTTAAACCTGTTGATATCAGGTTCGAAATTTGAATATTTTCTTTTAAAGATTCTAAATACTTTAACAATTCTTTTTCAAAGGACAAATTTGATTTGTATAAAAGTTCATATATCTCAAGAACCAATAGCCATTCACCAGAAAAATCATTCCCGATTTTTAGAAAAATATCTTGTAAAATATCAACTTTGATATCATTCTTATCTCTCATAATTCTTACTTGTTTGTATAAATTATGAAGCAATTTTTGTTTATCAGAATATTCAATTTGAGGTGGTTTTTTAGATAAAATAATTCCATCATCTTCAAGGGAATCATAGGAAGCTGGACCGCAAAAAGCGGATGTAATTCTCTCTCCCAATACCATGTCATATGTACCCCAATCTGGTTGGAATAATGTTGTCTGGTTTTGAAAGTCTACATCATGTGTAACCGTACAGTCTTCAAATGAAAGCATTCTGAGCCTTCTGTACTTATTATCAGGATAATACACCTTATTTATTAGCTTCCCTGAAACATGAATTCCTCCTTCAAAAAAAATATCAACCTCTTTGTTCACAATGATTCCCAGCGCATCTAAATCTTCTTCTGAGCATTCTTCTAATGATAGAGCAGAATAGAAAGAAAGACACCCTATCGGACTTCCAAATCCATCTTTGTGATACTCGGTTCCATGATTAGGAATTTCTACACCATTGACATATAAAGCTGTAGGGCTTGATGTTTGAACATAAATAGGTTTACCATTGTCAGAAATAACATTAGAAAAAATACCTGATATCTGTACCCCTGAACTTAATTCAATAGTCCCAATTTTTTCTGAGTCAATAGCATTTTGAATTCCTTTCAAGCCGCCTATTTTAAATGACATTTTATCAACAAACTGCTCCAAAACCTCACTTAAAAATTTAAAAGATGGAGTAATAAATAGTTGTGGCTGGGGCGTAGTAATATCAAAATTAACTTCAGCTACATTAACATTATATGGTAATTTGGATAACGATTTATTTAAACATTCTTTACTTTCTTTAATAGATGAAAGTAACCCAGCACCATAAATTTTCGGATTTTCAATATTCCCAATTAACCCATACTCAACAGTCCACCAATGAAGATTCCTAATTTTAGCCATTTCTGAAAGTTCACCCATATTATTCTGTAAAAACTCAACTAATTCTGATGACTCTTTAATAGATTTTTCAGATGAATTTGGATTTTCTTTGATAGTTGATAACTCACGTATTGCATGGAAAAGTTTATCATCTTGTGGTTTTGAAAAAGCTTTGCAACCAATTTCACCAAATCGTTTCAAATATGTAGCATATTCAGGATCAGCAATTATTGGAGCATGGCCTGCTGATTCATGAATTATATCTGGAGCAGGAGTATATTCTATGTGCTTTATTGTACGAATTTCTGCAGAAATTACAAGCACATTATTTTCCTGAAATCCCATAAAAACTGATGGAGGTATAAATCCGTCAACTGCAACTGCAGCCCATCCAATATTTTTTAAAATACGATTCATACCTTCCATTCTAGGAATATCATCAATCGCAATACCTGTCTTTTTTAAACCACCTACAAAATCACCATATGAAACATGTTGCAAAAAATCAACATTTGATCTCATAACATATCTCCAAACAGCTTGATTTTGACCTGTGTAATCATCATAAGGTTGCTTTATAATATACTTATGTAGATATTTTGGCAATCTTTTCGTTATACTGTTTAATTCTATTTCGTATGTTTTCATTATTTTAAGTAACAAAAATCCCAATGGGGTTCAAATGATTCGCACTACCACCCCTTTTATGAATTATCTTTTATAATCGTTGTTCCAGCGTTTCCATCAATTGCTTTTTTGATATTGGCAATGTCTGTAATGATGGTTTTTTCTCCGTGATGTTTCAAAAAATGGATAGCAGATCGAATCTTCGGCCACATACTTCCCTGTTGAAAATGTCCTTCTTCTTGCAATTGTTTTGCTTCCGTATCTGTCATTTGATTAATCGGAGATTGCTGTGGCGTATTGTAGTCCCTATAGACTTGATCTACGTCCGTAATAATATAGTATTCTTGTGCTCGGATTACCCTGCCAAGCTTTGCTGCACTTAAATCTTTATCCACAACAGCATCGATTCCCTTTAGCTTTTGATCATCGGTATTGTATACTGGAATTCCGCCACCTCCAGCTGCAATGACGATGATGCCAGACTCAACCAAGGTACGAATACTAAGACCATGCATTACAAATTCAGGATCTGGGGAAGGAACAACTCTTCTCCATTGTCCAAGTTCTTGTTCTTTAATATCCCATCCAAGTTCTTTAGATAATGCCTTTGCTTCTTCTTCAGAATATCGTTTTCCCACAAATTTTGATGGATTCTTTAAGGATGGATCCTCTGGATTAATAATTACTTGAGTCACAAGTGTTACTACCTCTTTATCAATATTTTCTGCACGTAATGCATTCTGGAACGTCTGTTGGATCATATATCCCATGGTACCTTGCGTTCCCGCCACACAGACACCCAAAGGCAAAGGAGGAACCGTTTCACGGGTCAAGTCCATTCGTAGTAATTCATCCCCTACTTGTGGACCATTTCCATGCGTAAGACATATGTTGTAATCACGACGTAAAAATTCCATAATTTGTTCAAACGAATGGCGGGTATTATTGAATTGTTCAGCAATAGTCCCTGCCTGTTTTTTTTGAGAGAGAGCATTGCCTCCAAGAGCGATAATTGCAGTTTTATTCATACCCTAATCAGACAACAAATGTTTAGTGAAGAATTCTTTTGCAAAGACAAAGGATTGTTCACGTGCATCCGCATTGCCTCCAAAACTTGGCCCTCTGCCTGCACACGTCATTAATGCCAATTTTTGCATCAAAGGAGTATTGATAGGAATCTTCCAAGATTCACTCAATAATGTTGTTCCTTCCTCATTCATTGGAAAACGACAATCTCCTAGCGTATACCCATTTTCCATTACAACGATTTCTGTACTTCTTTTATCGAATGAATGATGCGAATCCTTATAAATGGTTAAATCAATATTCATTGCAAATCCACTTGCTTCCATTTTGTCCAATAATTCCGTACACGCAACCGCAGGAACCCAATTATCCAATTCTCCAATCAAAATATGAATGGGAGCATCACTAAATTGCATATTCTCAGCAGGGTGTGGATAAATAACACAAGGCGGATAAATCGGCAAATGCGCTGCAAACATAAACTCACCACCATTAATGGCACTCACAAGCGGTAGCCATGCAGAATACAAAGATACCGCACCGCCTAAACTCCACCCAGTAATCCCTACGCGATCTACATCAATGTTGGGATGAGTACTCAATGTTTCTAGAGCACGATAACTATCTAAAATTACCATGGCAGTCGTTACCTCGACTTGTGTCCCTACTGTGGACTGTATAT
>DTWI01000222.1 GCA_012963075.1 Fidelibacterota bacterium | reverse complement strand
AATTACGCATTTATGATGAAGATTTTTTCTTCTTTTTCTTAGTAGTTTTCTTTTTAGGTACTGCTTTTTTAGAAGGAGTTTTTAGGGCTTTAGCTTTTTCAGCTGAAGGTTTTTTATTTTTTAAGAGCTCTAATTTCTTCGCTTTAAGTCTTAAGCGAGCTTTACGATGTTTTCTTTGTACGAGTCTCTTTTTTTTATTCACTTTGATTTATCTCCCTTGAATATCATTATATACAGACCAATGTGTACAGCAACAAAAACTGTAAAGAAAAACAGTGGGAAAAGTAAATCGTGCCAAAAATTGTTCATTAATATCCTTTCAATGTTAATTATAATTCTCTAAAAAAGAATTGGACTTGCTTTTTTCCGCCTTCTGTAAATTGCGAACCACATTCAATAAAATCAAATCTTTTATGAAATCTTATGGATTTAGGATATTAAGTCCCTATTAAAGGAGTCTCCACTGGAATAGCGTTCGATGCAATTGCAATGAAAAAAGAAGTAAACATTATAAATAATACCAGTGCTAATACCATAAGAAAAAAGGCTACAACACATACCCCAATTGCTCGTGTAGTGGAGCTAAAATCTAATGCTTGTCTTACTGCAACTACCATGGCAGCTAATTGCCATAGCGGAACCAATAATTGAACAATAGATCCAATAACAGGTAACGATGCAAATACATAAAATACACCTGGAGCATATGCAAATCCTAATGTACGAAGTAATTCACCTGTATTGGATTCTGTCTCAGGTTCAGGTAAAATTCTTGTTCCGACAAATGCGATAAAAAATGCCCATATAACCCATCGAGTAATGCTACCAAAAATTGATTGTGATAACCCAAGGAATAATCCTTGATCTTGAGCTCCTAAAGAAAAAATACCTTCAATAATAGCAACCAATGCAACAGTCATCAATGCCTGTCTTGTTAAACTTTTGTCAGCTTCAACTTCTTCATATAATTCTGAATCAAGAATAACTGCTCTATATAATTTCTCTAAATAATTCATTACTCCCTCCAATATAAAAACAATGTATTAACTGTTGTAACAAAAATCGCAACTGCAATAATTATATGTTCCCAAAAAGTTTGATCAAACTTATCTGTGTAATACATTATATCGTTAGCAAGAAATGTTATTATTCCAGTAACCAAACAAATTTTTAGAAATGATTTTTTGTTCACTATTTCTCTAAATTTCCTTCTATACAAGTGGTATTAAATCCTCCTCTTGTATTATAAACAGAAATTACTTTAAGTCTTTGAGTATTAAGAGCATTTTTTAGATCAGAATAAATTTTTTGGGTAACAGCTTCTTGATAAATACCTACATTTCTAAAACTAATGAAATAATATTTTAATGATTTCAGTTCGACACATTTTCCTCCATCTGGATAATATTCAATTATTATTTTTGCTAAGTCTGGTAAACCACTAAAAGGACAAACAGCACTAAATTCCTTAGTTTTAGTAATGATATATTGATCTTTGCTATCAAAATCAAATGTTTCAAGATAGTCGGGTCTAATTTTATCGATTGTATCAAATTTGAATTCTTTTCCTTCTGCTCTTGGCATTATTTGCTTCCTTTATATGTACAAGAAGAATCGTCACTTTCACTCACAGTAACCTCAGTTAATCCATTTAAATCAGGTAATAATTTATCCCAGATCCAAGCTACAATATGTTCTGTTGTAGGATTTGATAAAGCATCTATATCATTTAAATATTGATGATCAAGTAATGATTGAACATTTTTATGATATATATCATCTATATCAGAAAAATCCATTACCCAACCTTTTGATTGATCTAAATCACCACTTAATTTGACTATAACTGAAAAAGTATGTCCATGCATTTTACTACAAGGATGACTATCTGGCAAGCTTGTTAACTGACGTGCAGCGTGAAATTCATATTTTCTTGTTAATTCAAACATTTTTAGCTTCCTGTATAATCTTTTCAAGTCCTGAACTAATTGGCATTTCCTGAAATGGACTAACATTTGCACCTCCTGTATTGCCCCTTGGTACGGAACTAATCCCTGTCTTAATTGCTGCAGTTGCCATTGCTGCACCTGCAATCCTAATAATTTGACCAATTAATTCATGAATGTTTTTTTGACGATAAGCCCACAAAAACATTAGACAATGAACTTTGACATGGAAAAAAGTTGATTCTTGACCTAGAATGTGTGCATTTTCTAAATGTTTAAATGCAATAGCATGATGACCCTCTTTTGAATTTAATGAATATAGTTTTAATTCTGCCTCAACATAGGGTTTTATTTTTTTTGTATAGTTATACATGTTATCTTACTCCAATAATTTTATGTGTTTGAAGACTTAATTTCCATACTGGATTTTCCATACAATAAGATACACATTTCAAAATATTTTTTTGTAATTGTTTTCCATCCATCGGTTGAATACTAAAATAAGTGAAATCTAATGATTCAAATTGTTTAGGGTTAAAATTTTTTTGAGGATAAACCAATTTTAGTTCATCCCCACTTTTTAATACTAAATCAGCATTCTTTTTAGGACTTACACAAACCCAATCAATATTGTTAGGAGGGAGTATTGTACCATTTGTTTCAATAGCAACTTCAAAATTATGATTATGCAATTCATCAATAAGTTGCTGATCTAGTTGAAGCAATGGCTCTCCTCCAGTAAAAACAACATATTTATTTTTCTTTTTCTTTGGCCAACACATTTCAATTTGACTAATAAGATTATGATGTGATAAATATTTCCCACCATTTTCTCCATCTGTACCAAAAAAATCTGTATCACAAAAATTACAGACTGCTTTTGATCGATCTTTTTCTAATCCTGACCAGAGATTGCACCCAGAAAAACGACAAAACACTGCATCCTTTCCCGTATGAAATCCTTCTCCTTGGATTGTAAAATATATTTCTTTGATTGCGTAACTCATTGATAAATAGTTGGGTCAGTTATATTTGCGTCTTCAAAACCTTTTTTACGAAGTACACACGCATCACATAATCCACAGGCACCCGTATTAGATGGATCATAACATGAATGGGTAATACCATAATCGATTCCTAATTGATTGCCCTTTAGAATAATTTCAGATTTTTTTAAATCAATTAATGGAGTGTGAATCATAATTTTTTTATCTTCTTGGGTAAATTTTGTTGCCAAATTTGCCATACGCTCAAAAGATTCAATATATTCAGGTCTACAATCAGGATATCCACTATAATCAAGTACATTAACACCAATAAAAATATCATAAATCTTATTTACTTCTGCATAAGCTAATGCGTAGGATAAAAATATGGTATTTCGTACTGGAACATATGTAATAGGAATTCCCTCTCCAATGTTTGCATTCTTTGGTACTTCAATATCATCAGTTAGAGCTGATTGTCCAAATTGTGCAAGATCAATAGTAATAATTTTATGATTCTGCACATGAAAATGTGTAGCAATTTTTTTTGCTGATTCTAATTCAAATTTATGTCGCTGACCATAGTCAAATGATAATGCATGAATAGTAAATGTTTGATTGGCAATTGCAAGAACAGTGGTAGAATCTAATCCTCCACTTAATAAAACGATGCATTGCGCATTTGAAGATACCATCTATCAACAATGTTCAAGGGTTTCTTTGGAAAGCATTTGGACTACTTTCTTTAGATCGCCGGTTTTCTTATATAATGCTAATTGTCGATCAGCACTTGTACCTTTCTTTAACATAGTATGTATATAAGCAATTTCTTCTTGAGTACCCAATGTTTCTGCAGCTGCATCTACCAATTCAATGATTTCTTTAATGAGTTCTTTTGTATCTAATTCTTTTGTTAATCCCCAATCAATTAATTTACCACTAATTCCATGGCGCATAGAACGCCATTTGTTCTCTGATATAAAAGAATTTCTATAATCTCTCCAACTAATATTACGTTCACGATTATGTATCATAGTCGCAACAAGCGCCTGAATCAGTGCAGCAATAGCAATCACTTCATCTACTTTGGTAGTAGAATCACACATTCTAAATTCTACTGTTGGGAATTTATGATGAGGTCTTATGTCCCACCAAATTTTTGACGGTGTATCTATGCACTTTGTTTCAGTAAGCTCCTCAACAAACTTATCGTATGATTTGGCTGAATCAAATTTTTCTGGAATACCAGTTCTAGGCAAGTCTTCAAACACAATGCCTCGATATGATTTAAATCCAGTATCTTCACCTTGCCAAAATGGAGAAGAAGTAGACAGACTTAAAATATGCGGCACAAAATATCTCATTTGATTCATCACATCTATTCTTAAATCTCGATCAGGAATGCCAATATGAATATGCATGCCAAATATTAATAATCTCTTTGCAACAAACTGCATAGAGTCATATAGGCCTCGATATCGCTCTTTGTCTGTTCTCACTTGGTCTTCCCATCGAGAATACGGGTGGGTGCCAGCAGCAATAATGGTACAATTATTTTTTTGTGCATACTTAGAAGCAAATTTTCTTAAACGAATTACTTCTTTTCTAGCTTGTTTAATATTCTTACAAACTTTACTAGTAACTTCTAGTTGTGATTTCAGAAATTCAGGCACCATGCTATCTTTAAAGAGAATAGCATCTCGTTCTATAAATTCAGCGATATATGATGTTAATTCCCCTGTATCAGGATTAATAACCTGATATTCTTCTTCAATACCAACAGTTAGTTTTTTTATATCCATAACAATATTGTCTTAATTTAAAAAAAAATAGCTTATAAGATTGCTGATAAATAATTTGAGACCAATGAACAAATTCAAATATAAAAATGTTAAATTTTTTTATTACTTAAAAAATATCTTTCTACTTCTAGTTCCAAGAATATTTTATCGTTTAAAACTCAAATCCGAATTAAATAAGTTACATCAATATAACCGACAATATATTTTATCACGCGTAAACTATTACAATAAAGAAAAAAATCAATTTACTGTATCACCAGATGCGCTCACTCTTAAGCAATTACGCAATAGGCAACTTAGAACTATAAAACATCCTATATACTCTCGAAAATATAGTTCTCCAACCAGGAAATACACTACATATTTTTTAGATTTATATAGAATTTTTTCATTCTTTCAATCTGATAAAAAATTGGACTTTATGTTTGGAGATATCAACAAAAAACCAGTGACACTTTGTATTGTTAAAAGTAGGCCAATTGTAGACAGTAAAAACGCAATCATAATGAAATTAAATCAGGTTAGACATTTTCATTTTATTAATGATCATAGAAAATTTACAGATAAAAAAAACGCTGCAGTATGGCGAGGGAACGGAACAAATTCAGAATCTAGACAATATTTTTTAAAAAATTATTATCGTGTTCCTATATTTAATATTGGACAAAAAAGTCCTTTTGTAGATGAACCTTGGTTTAAAGGGTTTATGTCAATTTATGACCAACTTGCTTACAAATTTATATTCTGCATTGAAGGATGTGATACTGCAACAAATATAAAATGGGTAATGTCTTCACATTCTATTTGTGTTATGCCTAAACCAAAATATGAAACATGGTTTATGGAAGGAAAACTTGAAGCTGGAGTACATTATATTGAAGTAAATGATGATTTTTCCAATGCAGAAGAAAAAATTAATTATTATTCTATGCATACCGAAGAGGCATTACAAATTATTAAAAATGCTAATGCTTATGTAGACCAATTTAAAGATTTCAAAAGAGAGAAATTAATTTCATTATTAGTATTAGATAAATATTTTTCTTTATCAGGTCAAAATCAAGAATCAGATAATGAATAATAAGACTATATCCATCTCATTTGATGTACAACAGCTTTATTATTTACCTCAGTATCTACCAGTTTATCATCGATTATTAAAACAAAATGCAGGGCATGCAACTTTTGTGTTTTATCATGGCACACATGATGCAATCATAGAAAATATCATTCAATCAGAAAAGCTGGATCACATCTGGATAAAAGATAAAACTGAAGCCAATGAATATTATAAAAATCAAAAAGCTGATTGGATATTCTTTGGTAATACTTTTCCTTTCTTAAACGAAGTGCATCAAATCAGTAAGTCAGTACAACTCGGTCATGGAGTTGGACCAAAAGCAAGTTATTATACAAAATCAAGTACCCCAACTACTGTGAGATTTGTTGAAGGAGAATACCGAACAAATCGTCTTAAAAATATGTATCCTAACGATAATTTTGTGAATGTTGGTTTTTGTAAGCTAGATCCAATTATTAATGGCGAAACTACAAGATTTGATTTGAATCAACTAGGCTTAAAAACAGAAAAAAAGACATTAATCTATGCTCCTACTTTCTATCCTAGCAGTATTGAACGCTTCCCTAAAAATTTCCCTGACGATTTTAACAACTATAATATATTGATAAAACCACACTATTTTTCAACAAACAAAGATAAGTATAAAAAACAACGCCAACTTCTTAATCATTGGTCCAATTATGATAATGTTTATTTAGCAAAAGTTGATGATTATTCTTTGGTACCATTTATGGTGACTGCTGATTTACTAATTAGTGATGCTTCTTCTGCTATTATTGAATTTGCTGCACTGGACAAGCCTGTCATATGGTGTAACTTTTTAAAATTACGTTGGAACTATCAAGGAATTTTTTCCTATCGATTCAAAAAACGTATGGATAAAGATTACAATGAATATTCAAAAATAGCTGTGCGTGCTGATTCTTACCAAGAACTAAAAACTATTGTTGCAGAACAAGTAGTAAATCCCCATACATTGTCAAAAACTCGCTTACAGTATGCAGAAAAACTAGCAGGCACTTTAGATGGAAACGCAAGTGCAAGAATAATAGATTATTTATTAAATAATAAATAAGTATTTTAGATTATTATGAAAAGAATTGGTTATACAACAGGTGTTTTTGATTTATTCCATATTGGTCACCTCAACATACTAAAAAGAGCGAAACTTGAATGTGATTATCTTATTGTTGGAATCACAACCGATGAACTTGCAATGTCAGTTAAAGGAGAAAAACCTTTTATTCCGTTTGAAGAAAGAATGGAAATAGTGGAAGCAATCAAATTTGTTGATGAAGTTGTCCCACAAGTAAATTATGATAAAATAGAAGCATGGAATAATTTAAAATTTGATATGATGTTT
>DTWI01000221.1 GCA_012963075.1 Fidelibacterota bacterium | reverse complement strand
TTAATTTCAGGCAATTTTGCTATATCTTTAATACCCAAAGCATTTATTTTTTGTTTCTGATCTTTTGATTGATTTGGAATTTGTTCAACATGATAATATGGCATATTAATTCTGCAATGATCAAAATAATTACACTGATATGGGTTTTTGCAATGTGATCCTATTTCAATTTCTGGTGTTTTTATTTTAGTAATTTCTTTCCTTATATTTTTCAAATTATTTTCCACTTCAATAAAATCTTCATTATTTATCCTTGATTCACATTCAACAAAATTTAAATATTTATCTAAATTTATATCAGATTTGGTAAATTCATAATCATTGTTAATTAAAATCAAATTAGATATGGTGGGAACATCAGTTAATTTATTAATCAGATACTTTTGTAATGTAAGTTCTTTTATATAATAAGTTTTTGTATAAATTGCTGATTTTGCCAAATAAATATTTATAACATTATCAACTTTAGTTATAACATCATATTTAATACTTAAATCATCAAATTTTAAATTTAATCCAAATGAAATAAAATTATTCTCGTTGTTAATGTTATCTAGAAATTCATCTTTATCGAATATTTGTTTTAGATTAATATTTTCCAATTTAGTTACAAAATAATCTTTTACATAATCCATCATCATATTTTTATTCAATGAACGATTTAGATTATGTGTCCAAGGATTAATATCAGTATTTAGATCTAAATATAGTTTTTTAGTACATTGCAAGAAAGAAAAATATTTAGATTTGTTAATTTTAATTTTCGATTTCAAAATAAGATCTTATTTAGGGCTTGAGCAAGAAAACTCTCACGTTATACAACGAGGTTCTCATGAATGTTCACTCAAGCCCATAAAAACATGAGTAAAAATGAATCGTATCAAAATTTTAATAGTAGTGGTAGTATAAAATACTAAAAAATAAATTATCATGGAAATAGCTTGTCAAATACATTTGGGCAGATATTTAAAATAACAACATGGGGTGAATCGCATGGGACAGCTGTTGGTGTCACAATAGATGGCTGCCCTCCAGGAATTGAAATTACTGAAAATGAAATTCAATTTGAACTTAATCGAAGAAGACCTGGACAAAGTGAAATTACTACCCAAAGAAAAGAATCTGATATAGCTGAAATATTATCAGGAACTTTCGAAGGAAAATCTTTAGGATCTCCAATACATATTTCTGTTACAAATGAAGATGCAAAAAGTAAAGATTACGAATCTTTGAAAAATATATACAGACCATCGCATGCAGATTACACCTATGATGCAAAGTATGGGATAAGAAATTGGAAAGGCGGTGGAAGAGCAAGTGCAAGGGAAACTATAGGAAGAGTAGCTGCAGGTGCAATAGCAAAAAAAATTCTTAAAATGAAATATGACTTGGAAATAATAGGCTACGTGAAATCTATAAAAAACATCACAGCTAAAGTGAATACTGATACAGTGACATTAAATGATGTTGAGAAAAATATTGTAAGATGTCCTGATAATAAAACAGCTACTACTATGATTAATAAAATTAAAGAGGTACGTAAACAAGGTGATTC
>DTWI01000220.1 GCA_012963075.1 Fidelibacterota bacterium | reverse complement strand
CTCTCTCCGCAACATTTAAACTATAATTGAAGGAAGGAATATAATTATGTCAGAACCAGTAGTAAAAAAAGGATGGCTAAGAGCATTAATTTTTATGCCGATTTGGTTTTTAACAATGATGGTAGTAGTTGGAGGGGGAAGCGTGTTGATGATGGTGGTAGCCGGTGTGGACATGCAAGATCCGGCAGCTGTAGAAGGATATGCCGCAGGAATGGGAGGTATGGGATTCGCATCACCGATGATGCTTGGTATGTCCGTGTTACAAATACTTGCTAGTTTTCTAGCCATTTGGTTTATGATGGCTGTATTTAACAAAGAACCACTATCTAACATTGGATTATCCATAAAAGATCGCGGACAAGAGATGTTAGCTGGATTAGGAGCTGCTTTATTGTTTATAGGTGGTATTTTCCTCATTTTATGGTGTTTTGGGGCTATTATAGTAACAGGAGCAGTAGGATTAAAACCAGAAGTAATGATGGTGAGCTTAATGTTGTTTGTTGCCGCATTTGATGAAGAAATCGTGTTTCGTGGTTATGTATTGAATAATTTGATGGATTCAATGAATCGATGGTGGGCGCTAGGCGTTTCTTCTGTGGTGTTTGCTTTAATGCATGCCGGAAATCCTAATGTATGGAGCACCTTTGTTCCAATGACAGAATTGTTTGCCGCAGGATTTATTCTAGGGATTAGTTATACCTTTACAAAAAATTTGTGGTTTCCAACTTTTTTCCACTTTGGATGGAATTTCTTCCAAGGGTTATTTGGGTTTAAAATCAGTGGAATGGGAGTAGATTCTTGGAAAGCGATTGCACATGAAAATTCAGGAGAGGTTTCTGACATTGTTTCGGGAGGAGCATTTGGGATTGAAGGTTCTATTATTTCTTTATGTTCAACCGTTCTGGGAATCTATCTGATTTATAAATATTACACAAAATGAAACAGTCCTATACTATCATAAAAAAGATTATCGAGCTTATTATTCTAGGAGCTGTATTATTTTTATCAGTTTCCTGTTCTGATAATCTTTCTGATGGGATGGTAAAAGATCCTAATACAGGACAGCCAATGATAGTAGGAAGTATTGTTTTAGATGATCTAAAACAAGATCCATTTGAAGAATGGTATACATCTGGTTTCCAGGGATATGATGTAGACTTTCAATTAATTAGTGCTATTGATGATCCGAATGCATATACATATGAAGTATTTCTTGGTACTTGGTGTGTTGATAGTAGACGAGAAGTGCCAAGAATTGCTAAAATATTCCAAACATTAGGTATTGCACCAGAGAATGTACAATATGTCTGTGTGGATAGGGATAAAATTAGTCCTGGAGATGAACATATAGGAAAAGATATTCGTTATGTTCCAACCGTGATTGTGACTAAAGACAACGAAGAAATAGGTCGTATTGTAGAAACTCCTATTGGAACCATTGAAAGCGATTTATTAGAGATTAATTTAGGAATTCCTCCTACACCTAATTACGCTCAGTAATTTTTTTATATTCTTCAGGGGTGTGAGTTTTCATGGTTAACGCATGAATTTCGTTGTGCATGTATTCATCAACAACTCTGTATACGAGTTGATGGCGTTCAATAAGACTCATTCCTTCAAAATCAGGACTCACTAACGTCATACTTAAGTGGAAATTTCCTTCAAAGGTTGCATGGTTCTCATGTTGCGCCGTGTAATCAAATATTTTGATAAAGTCTACAGAGATAGTTTCTGATATTTTTTTCGAAATTATTGTCTGTAATTCTTCAAGCTTCATTGTAACTTGTGTTTATGATATCTGAATTTAGTTCAAAAATAATTAAATCCTTATGTCTTTTGTTTTTTCTCCAGGCCTGTGCCTATTTCAATACTTTTTATAATGCGCAAGAACACTATCAGATGGCAGAAAAAATACGGATAGAAAATTTTGGAAATAAATTACCATCAAAAGCGATTCAAGAATACCAAAGTGCAATTGAAAAATCCGAGAGAGTACTCACAGAGTACGGTGATAGTAAGTATGTACAAGATGCATTGCTATTAAAGGGAAAATCTCATTTTTTTAAGAGGGAGTATGATAGCGCAAAAGAAGTGTTTAATCAGTTAAAAGATTCTGAAGAATCTTTTTTTCAAAATGAAACAAAATATTGGTTAGCATTATGTAAATGGAAAGATTTGAGACCTCAACCAGCTATTAATGATTTGAAAGATTTGCTGGATAAAACTGAATTAGTGAATCTAGAATCTCGTATATATTTAACGTTAGGTGAAATTTATCTTGAAATTGATCGACCAGATTCTGCTTTTCAATTTTTAGATCGTGGAGCAAAGACTGCTAGTAGTCGTTTAACTAGAGAACAAATCTATTTTCAGATAGCAGAATTATCCTATGGGAATGAATTATATCAACAAGCATCTGATAACTACAAAAATGTTCTTAGCAATACAATATCGGTTTCAAGGATTCGAGAATCAAATCTAAAGATTATTCAAACCTATCGTTTACTAGGAAATCTTGATGAAGCTAAGGGAAGAATAGAACAACTGCTTTTAGATGAAAATTTTAACTCAATTAAAGGAAAATTAAGCCTAGAATTAGCAAAGATCGAACTAGACAGAAATAACCTAGATTTTGCTATACAAAGCTTGGATCAGGTAGCCCAAGACAATCAAAATACTGAAGCTTCGGTGGAAGCATACTATTTGCTTGGGAATATTTTTCTTAAAAGCCCAAATATTGATTTTGAACGTGCAAACTTTTTTATGGATCAGGGAATGAAGCAAAATTTTAATTCTCCTTATAAAATTATTATTTCCAATAAACGAGATTCGGTGAATAAGATTATTGCGCTTACCAAAGATTCAGAGGAAGATATTGCTAATAATCCATCAATTTTATACGGAATTGCAGAAATTTTAGCATTTGATATTGGCAATACTTATGAAGCATTAGATTATTTTGAAATAATTATTAATAGTCATGTAGAATCAGATTTTTATACAAAATCGTTATTTGCTGCTTACTCCATATATAACAGGAAAAATGCTTTAGAAGGAGATCAGTATAAGGAAATAATTCTAAAAGAATATCCACAATCAGATTATGCAAAAATGATTATAGAGAATGAACAATTAAATATTAATCATGAGCCTTCAGAGCTTCTGTTAACTGCCGAGTCACTTTGGGCTGTTGATCAAAAGAAATCTTTAAATGTTTATAGACAGATCTTAGACAAAGATTCGTCAACATTATCCTCAAATATTGCAGCATATTTTTTAGCATATTATTATGATTATGAATTATCCCAAAAAGATAGTGCTATTGTATATTATCAGTGGGTTAGAGAAAAACATCCGTCTTCAGATCAAGGAATAATTGCTCAGAAAAGATTGGAAGCACTCAATGTTGAGTAATGTAAGAGCAAAGATATTATCAATAGATTATCGTTTTATAAGAAGAATAATAATTAACCTATGTGCTCGAAGACCTAAAGATTTAGAACAGGCTATCATGATTGGGGATAGACTAAATAGTAGTTTAGTGAATTCTCCACTGCGTAATTTTTTTAAATTTTCTATTCCTAAAAACATCAGTACATCGTTATTTGATTTAGAGTTTCCCTCACCATTAATTGCGGCTTCCTTTAAAGATGATATAGATGCGCTGTTTCAATGGCAATTATTAGGCTTAGGCGGTATCACATACAAAACAGTGCTAAAAACTCCATCAGATGGGAATAAAAGACCTAGAATACAAGAAATTCAATATAATTCACACTACGGATTGATTAATTCGTTGGGTTTGCCAACAAAAGGTTTAGAACATTTTGTTTCTAATTTTGACAATAAACGAATATTGTCTTTTAATCGTCCTTTAGGAATTAGTATTGGAGGTAATAATTTAGACGAGTATTTAAGTGTTTTTAGTAAGATTCATCTCAAAGTACATTCTCTGGATTTTAAAAAAGTTTTTTATGAGATAAATATAAGTTGCCCAAATACACAAGATGGAAAATGTTTAAGCGATAATTTAGAAGATCTGTCATCCTTACTGACAGCAATTCGATCTGTTTCTTCAAATATAGTTATCGTTAAAGTGTCCCCTGATAGTAGCAATGAAGATGTTCTGGATATATGTGAATTGCTTTCTAATTTTGAAAAATGTGCTATTAATGTGGGGAATACAAAGTATATATCAGCCCAATCGGTTGGATTAAATGTTAATGAGTTTTCAGAAGAAGGTGGGGGATTAAGTGGGATTGCTTTATTCAAAAATACTTTAAAGAGAGTTGAATTAGTGCATAATAATTCTAAAATTCCAATAATTGCTACAGGGGGAATCATGGACTATAATCAAGTAAAAGCCGTACAAGATAAAGGAGCAGTCTTAGTTGGTATGGCGACTCAGTTAGTAACTGATCCATTTAAGGTTCCTCAAATAAATATTAAATTGTCCAATGCGCTTTAATATAATTTCAATAATAACCCTCTCATTTATGATATCTTGTGGTCCGACTGCAGTATATGGTGATTATGTTAATTCAGATGGAATGACTAGAAAAGAAATTGAATCGATACATAATCACCCTCATGTACAGATAGGTATTAGTTCATATTACGGAAAGAAATTTCATAAGAAACGTACAGCAAGTGGACAAATCTTTGATATGCATAAAATTAGCGCTGCACATAAAACATTGCCCCTAGGTACAAGAATAAGAGTAACCAACTTAAAAAATGGAAGATCTTTAACTATGACGATTATCGACAGAGGTCCATTTGTAAAGGGTCGCATATTAGATGTATCATATAAAGCTGCAAGAAAACTAGGCTTTGTGAATAAAGGAACAACAAAAGTTCGTATTGATGTATTAAGGCTCGGTAATAATAAATATTATAAATAATTATGAAATCTATTCTTTGTATCGTTAATCCTGTCAGTGGATTAAAAAAATCACTTAAAGTATATTATGAAGTAGAAAAGAAGATAAGAGATGCGGGATTTTCCCCTAAATTATTTACCACAAGCTATGTTGGTCATGCTACTGAATATGTTTCTACCCTAAAACCAAATGAATTTGATAGGGTATTGGTCTTTGGTGGGGATGGGACAGTTAATGAGACGGTAAATGGATTATATCAAGCAGACTTATTGACACATTTTCCCCTTGGTATTATTCCTACTGGATCTGGTAATTCAGTTATGCACGATATTGATTGTCTTGATTATCATGATGCGATAGATAGGGTTTTAGAGGACAATATTCAATTAATGGATGTAAATAAAGTTATTTTTGATGATGGAGTACGATTGAGTATTAGTATTATAGGTTGGGGAATGTTCTCTTATGGAAATCTTCTGGCCGAAAAGTTAAGATTTTTGGGGACAATACGTTATGATGTTGCCTCAATAATTAAGTTGTTGCAACGGTCATTTTATGATGCAAAAATGACAATTAATAATAACACATTTGATATTTCATGTGCATTTATAGTAGGATGTAATAGTATTCATACTGGGAAAGGTATGAAGGTAGCTCCAAATGGAGGATTTTTTGACGGAGTAATAGACATATTAATTGTTAAAAATGATGTAAACCGATTGCAATTGATTAATTTATTTTCAAAGGTGTTTAAAGGGGAACATATTTATCTGCCGTACGTGCACATAGAGAAGGCAAAATCATTCAAAATTGATGCCCTAGGAGAGTCTTTATTTAATTTGGATGGAGATTTAATTAAAAGTAGTAAAATTAGTACAGAAGTAATTCCAAAAGCGATTAAGCTTTTGGTATAATTAGGAACTATTCTTAGCTTCTAATATGAGTTCTCTTCAATCAAGGCTTCCCGTTTATCTAATAGGTCTTCCTCTCTCTATATGGATTGTCTTAATTGGCGGGTGGGCTTTCAAGCTTTTTGTGGTATTTTTTATGACAATGGCTTTCATAGAATTTCTTTCTTTGAGATCAAAAGATAGCAATTTTATTTTTTGGGTCTTTCTTGGTATATGTTATGTGTGTATTGGTCTTTCATCTTTGCTTGTTCTCCGCAGTATTGATAACGAGCTAAATTCTTATTTTACACTTATGTTATTCTGTGGAGTAACGTTAAATGATACCTTTGCATATATTTTTGGTAGTTTAATCGGGGGAAAGAAAATTGCGCCATCAATTAGTCCAAACAAGACTTATGCCGGTCTATTGGGTGGCTTGATAGGTTCAATAGCATTTATATTGCTATTTCATCGTTTTGTTTTTGCTCTTAGCATAGTTGACCAGTGCATATTCATATTTATCTTCAGTATCATTGGATTTTTAGGCGATTTATTGGAATCTTTCTTAAAACGACAAGCAAATGTAAAGGATTCGTCTCGTCTATTAATGGGACATGGTGGTGCACTAGATAGAGTTGATTCTTTAATACTAACATCTCCATTAACATTGTTATATGTTGTTGGGCAATATTTATGAGTAAAAAAATCAAATCTATATTAGCAACAGATTGTGGTAGTACAACCACAAAAGCAATCTTAATTGAATGGAAAGACAATCGTTATCGTTTAACATTTAGAGGAGAAGCTCCTACTACTGTAGAAGCCCCTTTCGAGGATGTTACTAAGGGTGTTTTGAATGCTGTAATGGAAGTAGAAGAGTTATCTGGCAGAACCATTCTTGATGGGGATGAAATTATTACCCCTGATAATGGAGAAAAAGGAGTTGATATTTATGTGTCCACAAGCTCCGCAGGCGGTGGATTACAAATGATGGTAGCTGGAGTAGTAAAATCTATGTCTGGTGAAAGCGCAGAACGTGCTGCTTTAGGAGCTGGATCAATCGTTATGGATGTTTTGGCATCCAATGATGGTCGATTACCCCATGAAAAAATTACTAGAATCCGTCAGTTAAGACCTGATATGATCTTACTATCAGGCGGTACAGATGGAGGAACCACAACGCATGTGATAGAATTAGCAGAAATATTAGCAGCTGCTAACCCTAGACCTAGACTTGGCCAGAATTATAAATTACCTGTGATTTATGCTGGCAACAATAAGGCGCATGATAATATTCGAAAGACATTGGGCGAGATATCAGACTTAGATATTGTGGAAAATATTCGTCCAGTTCTTGAACAAGAAAATTTGGAACCTTCTCGAGATAAAATTCATGATTTATTTATGGAGCATGTGATGGCACAAGCACCAGGATATAAAAAATTAATGTCTTGGACAGATGCCCCAATTATGCCAACGCCTGGAGCTGTTGGTTTTTTAATTGAAATGATTGCAAAGAAAGAAAATATTTCTGTGGTAGGAGTTGATATTGGTGGAGCAACAACAGATATTTTTTCAGTGTTTGAAGGAAAGTTTAATCGTACGGTAAGCGCCAATCTTGGAATGAGTTATTCAATTTGTAATGTATTAGCTGAATCTGGTATAGACAATGTATTAAGATGGGTTCCTTTTGATATCGATCATAGTAATTTAACAAATCGTATTGGAAATAAAATGATTCGTCCAACTACTGTTCCTCAATCGTTAGAAGAATTGGTAGTGGAACAAGCAATTGCAAGAGAGGCTTTAAGGCTTTCATTTATTCAACATAAGGCATTTGCTACGAGTCTCAAAGGTGTCCAATCAGAAAGAACAATTTCTGATGCCTTTGAACAATCATCTAGTGGACAATCTCTTGTGAACATGATGGAATTGGATTTATTAGTAGGATCTGGAGGGGTTTTGTCACATGCTCCTCGTAGACAACAAGCTGCTAGAATGCTTATTGATGCATTTATGCCAGAAGGAATTACGGAGCTAGCAGTAGACTCAATTTTTATGATGCCTCAATTAGGAGTTTTAGCCAATATCGATAGTAAAGAATTAAAAGATGATGCAAACCAAGCAGCTTTAGAAGTTTTTGATAACGATTGTTTAATTAGATTAGGGACATGTATTGCGCCAATAGGTAAGGCAAAACCAAAGTCTAAAATGGCCCAAGTATCTTTGAGTTTTGAAGATGGTTCAACAAAAAAAGTTGATATTAATGAAGGTTCTTTAGAAATGCTTGAAGTTCCTTACGAACCAGTAAAGATTGAAATACAACCTTCAAGAAGAATTGATGTAGGAGCTGGAAAAGGAGAGCCATTAAGTTCCACAATTTATGGAGGGGTTGTTGGATTAATCTTCGATGGTAGAAATCGACCAATTAACCTACCGAAAGATTCTTCGGAGCGTATCCAAAATTTACTTAATTGGTCTGCTGCGGTTAATGAATATCCTAAAGGAGATTTGTTCTAATGGCACATTCGTATACCCCAGGATTAAAGGTTTTAAAAAAGACATTATTTAGCAAAGAAAGAATCTTGCCACTGAAGGGAGAAGTCTTAGTAAAGCAAGGGGATAAATTATCTCCAGAAACGATTGTAGCATCAACTTCTCTTCCAGGGAATATCCAAATGTTAAAAGTAAATAATATCCTCAATATTGAACCAGAAGATGTGAAAGCTTGTTTAGTTTTAAAAGAAGGGGATAGTGTTAAAAAAGGTGAAAAAATTGCTGAAACAGCAGGATTTTTAGGTATGTTCAAATTATCTGTTGAATCTCCAGTGGATGGCACTATTGAATCTATTTCAGATAGTACAGGGCGAGTTGTCCTACGTGAAGCACCAATTCCAGTAGAAGTAAATGCTTATGTAAGTGGTAGAGTGGGAAAGGTAATCCAAAATGAAGGAATTATAGTAACTTCTATCGCTTCTTTTATCCAAGGTATTTTTGGTATTGCAGGAGAAAAACAAGGAGTATTACAACTGGTTTCTCAAGATCCATCCGAAGAATTAACTGCAGAAAAAATTACAAATGATATGAGTGGAAAAATTTTAATCGGAGGATCATTTTTGAGCTTAGAGGCATATAAAAAAGCAATGTCATGTAATGTTGCTGGGATAGTTATTGGAGGATTTAATTATTACGATCTAAAGGAAGTATTAGGATACAATTTAGGTGTTGCAATCACCGGAACTGAAAAATTAAAAACAGCACTTATTCTCACTGAAGGATATGGATCAATTCCAATGAGTAAGGCAACATTTGATTTATTAAAATCACATGATGGAAAGAATGCATCCATTAATGGAGCAACACAAATAAGAGCTGGGGTAATCCGTCCAGAAATTGTTATTCCACTTAAAGATGAGAGTATCGAAGATGTATCTTCAAATGTACAAGAAGGAATTCAAGAAGGAAGTGTTGTTAGAGTAATTCGTTCACCAAATTTTGGAAAAATAGGTACCGTTACTTCTTTGCCAGCCGAATTACATAAAATGGAATCTGAGACAATGGTGAGGGTAGCAGAAATTAAAATTGATGGTAAAAACTTTTTGATTCCAAGGGCTAACTTAGAGATGGTTGAATTACAATGAATCAAAATTTAACAATAGATGATAAGAATTTTTTAACAAAAATTGTTAAAAAAATTATAGAATTGAAACTAGTAACCCCTGCTATTTTTTTTCTTGAGATGGCAAAACCATTAAATTTTATTGGTAGCCAAGCTATGGTATTTTTTGGTCCAATAATTAGTGCATTTGTCAAAGCGGATGGTTATTATAGGGCTGCAGAATTATTTGAAAATG
>DTWI01000219.1 GCA_012963075.1 Fidelibacterota bacterium | reverse complement strand
GAAATGGCAGAAACAGGTCCATGTGGTCCTTGTTCTGAAATTCATTATTATGTTGGAGACGATTTAGAGAGTCAAAATGCAAAACATATCAATAATTCATCTGATTATTGGGAATTGTGGAACCTTGTATTTATTCAAAGTAATCGTTTAGAGGATGGAAAACTGGAAGATTTGCCCAATAAACACGTTGATACAGGAGCGGGACTAGAAAGAATTTGTTCTGTTCTTCAAGGTAAGAATTCAAACTATAAAACCGATTTATTTTCAGCAACTATATCAGATTTAGAAAAAATATCGAAAACAAAATATATTGACAATGAAGTAACATACAATGTTATATGCGATCATATTAGAATGTTATCATTTGCTATAGCCGATGGAGTATTGCCATCAAATGAAGGTAGAGGTTATGTTGTTAGAAGAGTATTGAGAAGAGCATCTAAATTCGTAATGAATCTTGATATTAAAGAACCAATATTATATAAATTAGTCCAATCAGTTGTTTCCACAATGTCTGATGTTTATCCTGAATTGAAAGAGAAACAAATACATGTAGAACAAACTATATTAAATGAAGAAAAGTCTTTTCTTTCTACACTTGAAAAGGGAATAATCCAGTTTGAAAAAATTGTGAAGAATTCTTCTTCTGAGAGTATAAGTGGCTCAGATGCGTTTAAGTTGTATGATACTTATGGCTTTCCTTTTGATTTGACAGAATTGATGGCAGATGAGAAAGGTATGAGTGTTGATAAAAAAGGTTTCGACAAAGAGATGCAAAAACAAAAAAATCTTGCTAAAAGTAGTCAAAAATTTACTTTTGATAAAAGTAATGTGAAATGGATGCTAGAAAAAAAGGAGAATCATTCAGAGTTTGTTGGTTATGATTCTGAAGAAAGTAAAAGCAAAATAGTTAAATGGGGCAATGAGGATAGTCAAGTTTTTGTTGTTTTAGATAAAACTCCTTTTTATGCAGAATCTGGAGGACAGGTTGGTGATTCAGGCTCTATAGAAAATAAAGATTTTTCTTTAAAGGTTGTTGACACTCAGAAGAGTGGTGATTCTATAATTCATATTTGCGATTTAGAAAGAGGTTCATTAAGTAAAGATCTGAATGTTAATTGTAGAATTGATTCTTCACGAAGAAAAGATATTAAAGCTAATCATTCTGCTACACACTTATTGCATCAAGCATTAAAAGATGTGCTTGGTTCTCATATTAATCAAGCAGGATCACTTGTTGGTCCAGACTATCTAAGATTTGATTTCACACACCCTAATAAACTTGCTAGAAAAGACATTGAAGCAATTGATCTACTTGTTAATGATAAAATTGCTGAAAATATACCGGTAAAAACAAAAATAAAAACCTTAGAAGAAGCAAAACAAGAAGGAGCTGTGGCTTTATTCGGTGAAAAATATGGAGAAAAAGTTAGAGTTTTAACTATGGGTTCTTTTTCAAAAGAATTATGTGGAGGTACTCATGTTTCAGCTACTGGGGAAATCAATAAATTTATGATAACACAGGATAAAGCTATTGCATCTGGAGTTAGAAGAGTGCATGCTCTTACTGACCAATATGTTGGGTCTTACCTTCAAAATAAAATGGATACCACTAATCGTTTACAAAAAGTTTCTGAAAAGAGAGAACTTGAGAAAAAAAATCAATCAAATATGTTAAATATTATTGATATTGATAAAATGATTGAGAATCAAAAACATCTAAATAATATCCCATTTATAAATGAAGAAGTTGCTTTAGAATCAATTGATGGTTTGAAAAAGTTAAATAAAAAATTAAATACAAAGTTTAAGTCAGGTGTCGCAGTTTTTTCAACGTATATTAATAAAAATAAAACGGTATCGGTTAGCGTATCAAAGGACTTAATTGAAAAATCATTATCTGCTGATTACCTAGCAAAATGTATTGCTGGAAAGTTAGGTGGAGGCGGTGGTGGTAAAGATGATTTTGCTATGGCTGGCACATCTTCAGAATTTTCTTTAGATCAAATTAAATCTGTCATTGATGAAACAATAAAAAATGAATTAGAGAAGATTTAATGGAATTTCAACAAATTGATAATTCATATATAGTGTATATAGAAAAAGGAGAAAAAGTGATGGATACACTTACAAATCTTTGTATCAATCATAATATACATTCTGGCCAAATTTCTGGTATAGGAGCAGTCGAAAATATTGATATGGGTATATATGATATT
>DTWI01000218.1 GCA_012963075.1 Fidelibacterota bacterium | reverse complement strand
GACCTTAATGGACGGATATGGCAGCACAAAAATAAAGAAGATCAAAAATCATTTGCATCCAGGTATAATTGTAACAAATTAGTTTACTACGCTGAAACAAATGATGTTTGGGAAGCCATAGAAGAAGAGAAACGAATTAAAGCTGGTTCAAGGTTAAAAAAGGTAAAAATGATTGAGTCAATGAACCCGTCCTGGGAAGATCTAGCTGCTCCCTGGTACGATTGATTCCGTCATTCTGAGCCTAGCATCACTCCTGGCTCTTTACTATTAACTTCTGATGTCCTATTCTATCATTTGTCATTGCGAACATAGTGAAGCAATCTCGTTGAATGGGTCGGGATTTACTCTAGGAACCGCCAAGATTACCACGTCGTTTCACTCCTCGTAATTACATTATTTTTTAGTGTCATTGCGAACGCAGTGAAGCAATCTCTTTAAATGGGTCGAGATTCCGTTCTGCTGCATCCCTAAAACATTTACATTCAACTAATTTCTGTCCATTGCAGAGAATAAGCGTTATATTCACCGCATAATATGCAGAGAAAAGGAAAATACATATACCAAAGAAAGGAATGGCCCAACTTTAGATGGGATAATTCGTCTTTAATCACCTTGCTGGCCGAAGTGAGATATTTACAAGGCTTGCATCTGGGTAAGATGGGTTCGCTAGGATTTGAATTAAAAAACACGGCTGTATTAGAAACCATGACATTAGATGTGCTTAAATCAACAGAAATTGAAGGCCTAGTGTTAAACATTGAACAGGTTCGCTCATCTATTGCAAGAAGTCTAGGGCTGGATATTGTTGATTCAGTTCATTCAAATAGAGATGTAGATGGAGTTGTGGATATGGTGATGGACGCTGCCAATAGATTTAAAGATAATATAAAAGTTGAAAGATTATTTGCGTGGCATTCATCATTATTCCCATCTGGAAGAAGCGGTTTCTTTAATATTAATGTGGGAAAATGGAGAAGTGATTCAAAAGAACCCATGCAGGTGGTTTCTGGCCCTATTGGTAAAGAAAAAATTCATTATCAAGCTCCAAGCGCTGAATTAATTCAGCAAGAAATGGCAACATTCATCCAATGGTTTAACCAAAATGAAGAGAATGATCATTTTATAAAAGCTGGAATTGCTCATTTATGGTTTGTTACGATTCACCCATTCGATGACGGAAATGGTAGAATAGCTCGCGCCTTAACAGAGATGCTTTTAGCGAGAGCAGATGGCATGCCTCAACGATATTATAGTATGTCTGCTCAAATCAGTCTAGAAAGGAATCAATATTATAACCAGCTTGAAAAATCACAAAAAGGCAATCTTGACATTACAGATTGGTTGGTCTGGTTTTTAACATGTTTAAAAAATGCGTTGGTAGCATCAGACCATATATTATCCAGGATTTTATTCAAACATCATTTTTGGAACAAGAATGCCACTATTATATTCAACGATAGGCAAGTATTAATGTTAAATAAATTACTAGATGGTTTTCATGGAAAATTAACAACATCAAAGTGGGCAATAATATCTAAATGTTCTCCTGATACTGCATTAAGAGATATACAAAAATTAATTGATTATAAAATAATTCGAAAAGCAGATAAAGGTGGTAGAAGTACTCATTATAAATTGGTGGATACTTTCACCACACAAAAGTAATATAGGTGATGGTTACATCCATCAGCGCAAAAGACTCTTAGGAGCCTCGTCCTTTTTTATCTTGTAATGACTGTTCTTTTTTTTGTGCCACGATCATCCCTGATCGTGGATGAATTAT
>DTWI01000217.1 GCA_012963075.1 Fidelibacterota bacterium | reverse complement strand
CAAAAAAATACTTAAAAGAATGTATTCAGATTTGTAGTGCCATCAATCCAGACGAGATAGAAAGAATGGCTGATTTAATTAACTCTGTTCGTTCAACCAATGGCCGAATTTTCTTTTTAGGTGTTGGTGGAGGAGCCGGTCATGCGTCACATGCAGTTAATGATTTTCGTAAGATTTGTAATATTGAAAGTTATGCTCCAACGGATAATGTATCAGAACTGACTGCTAGAGTTAACGATGATGGATGGGATACATGTTATGTTAATTGGTTAAAGGGATCTAATTTATCAGAGAAAGATTTGTTATTTGTTTTTTCTGTTGGTGGTGGAAATCTAGAAAAAAATATTAGTGTAAATATTTTAAAGTCACTAGAACTTGCTCAAAAAATTGGTTCAAAGATTTGTGGTGTTGTTGGTCGTGATGGTGGTTATACAAAGAAAGTGGCTAATGCTTGTATTGTTGTTCCAACCGTAAATGAAGAGAATATTACTCCTCATACTGAAGCCTTTCAAGCAGTGATTTGGCACTTGTTAGTTGCACATCCTCTTTTACTTGCTAATGAAATGAAATGGGAGTCAGTAAAATGAATGATTTAAATATAAAAATTTATGCAGATGGTGCGAATGTTAATGAAATAATCAAAATGGATCATGAAAATTCTGTCGATGGTTTTACTACAAATCCTACCCTTATGTTAAAAGCTGGAGTTTCTGATTATTTAGGTTTTGCAAGAGAGGTTTTATCAGGAGTAAAAAACAAATCTATTTCATTTGAAGTTTTTTCTGACGATTTGAATGATATGTATAAACAAGCACTTATTTTAAGAGATTTAGGCGAAAATGTTTGGGTAAAAATTCCTGTTTCAAATACACAAGGTATTATGACTTATGACTTAATTAACAAGTTAAGTCTTGAGGGGGTAAAAGTAAATGTAACCGCTATTTTTACAAAACAACAAATACAACAAGCTTATGATGCACTCAATCCAGATATTAGTTCAATTATTTCTATTTTTGCCGGTCGTATAGCGAATGCGGGTGTAGATCCTGAACCAACAATGAAATTTGCATCTGATTTGTCAAAAGATAATGAGCTAATAGAAACATTATGGGCCAGTTCTCGTGAAGTGTTTAATATTATTCAAGCAATTAGAACAAATACAAATATTATTACGCTTGCTCCTTCTTTAATTAATGGATCCAAAGAAATTGGAAAAGATCTTGATCAGTATTCTCTTGAAACTGTAAAGATGTTTTATAATGATGCAAAAAAATCAGGATTCTCTTTATAAAATAAAGATTAATTAATACCTGTAGTCATCTTTTTTAAATGGTCCATCAATCTTGACTCCAATATAATCTGCTTGATCTTTTGTTAGTTTAGTCAAGTCAGCATCAAGATGTTTTAAATGAATTCTAGCAACTTCTTCATCTAATTTCTTAGGAAGATTGTATAGTCCAACTTTTGGTTTGTTTTTAGCTAAAAATATTTGCGCTAATACTTGATTAGAGAATGAAGTTGACATTACAAAGCTAGCATGACCAGTAGCACACCCTAAGTTGACCAGTCTGCCTTCTGCCAAAATAAAAATTTGTTTTTTATTTGGAAAAGTATAACGATCAAGTTGAGGTTTAATTTCTTCTTTGACTGCATTTGATTTATTCAAAGCATCTATTTGAATTTCATTATCAAAATGTCCAATATTACAGACAATAGCTTGATCTTTCATTTTTTTCATATGTTTTAGAGTAATAATATCCTTATTCCCGGTTGTGGTAACAAAAATATTTCCTCTATTGACAACATCTTCAAGCTGTCTTACTGCAAATCCTTCCATAGAAGCTTGTAATGCGCAAATTGGATCTATCTCTGTTACAATCACTTTACATCCATACGAATCCATAGATTGTGCACAACCTTTACCAACATCTCCATAACCACAGATTACCACGGTTTTTCCTGCTAACATTATTTCTGTAGCACGTTTAATGCCATCAGCTAAAGATTCTCTACATCCATAAATATTATCAAATTTTGATTTAGTGGCTGAATCATTGACATTAAATGCAGAAAATAAAAGATCACCTCTTTCTTCCATTTGTACCAGTCTTGCAACACCCGTTGTGGTTTCTTCCGAGACTCCAATAATATCAGGAACAATATTATGCCAGTGATTTGGATTAAGTTTATGTACTTTTCGGAGCAATTTTTCAATCACTAATTCTTCTTCAACTGTAGTGGTAATTTTTGGTAGTTTGTTGTGTTTATTAAAATAATTTTCTAATTCGTAACCTTTGTGAATTAGTAAAGTTGCATCTCCACCATCGTCAACAATTAGATTTGGTCCTAAATTTCCATTAAATGTAAGTGCTTGTAATGTACAATCCCAATAATCCTCTAACGTTTCACCTTTCCATGCGAAGACTGGTGTTTTAGTTTTTGCAATAGCAGCAGCAGCTTCGTCTTGTGTGGAGAAAATATTACAACTTGCCCAACGAACATCTGCTCCTAAATCTTTTAAAGTTTCAATAAGAATAGCGGTTTCAATAGTCATATGTAATGAACCAGTTAATCTAAACCCTTTGAAAGGTTTAGATCTTGCATACTTTTTACGTAGAGACATTAATCCCGGCATCTCTTTCTCCGAAATACTAATTTTATTTCTTCCAAGTTTTGCTAAACTAATATCTTTTACTTTATATGGTAGTCTAGTAACTATATTTTTCATTTTTGTGTTACCATTTTTCAATATTTTCTTTTTACTACTATCTTTACTCTGTTTTATCGTTCTTAATTTCATTGCTATTCTTTATTATTGTGAAAGAAATTTATCAGATAAATCTGTGTTTTCCCAACTAAATTGATTT
>DTWI01000216.1 GCA_012963075.1 Fidelibacterota bacterium | reverse complement strand
TGTCTGGATCATTATATCTACCTGCCAAAACACCCATTGCCATTGGCGCCCAAGTGATCAAACCAATACCATATTTTTTACATACTGGGATTAATTCATTTTCAATCCTTCTATCCAGTAAATTGTATGGAGGTTGTTCTGAAACGAAACGAACATACCCCTTCATTTCACTTACCAAGACTGCTTCTACTACAGCCCACGCTGGGTGAGTAGAACAACCAATATATCTTACTTTTCCTTGAGTGACTAAATCATCTAATGCTCTTAATGTTTCATCAATAGGTAAGTCAGGTGATTGACGGTGTAATTGATACAAATCAATATAATCAGTTTGTAACCGTCTTAATGAATTTTCACATGCTCTGATAATATTAAGTCTAGTGTGTCCATGCTGATTTGGCCCTGAAGCAGGATCAAATTCTTCAAGAGTAAATCCTGGTCTTCTTTGGCCATGATCAACCTTCGTAGCAATCAATACATTACATCTTTGGCCACTTTCCTTTAATATTCTGCCAATTATCCTTTCACCTTCGCCATCAGCATAAACATCACCTGTATCTATAAAGTTTATTCCTGCATTAATTGCTTTATTGAGTATTTTTTCACATTCTTTTGCAGGTGTTGGATCCATAAAATTATCTGTTCCGAGTGCAAGGCTAGATACTTTTATACCACTTCTACCTAATGTACGGTATTCCATTATATACTCCTGATCTCTATTTATAAAACTATCTGTTGTAGAATAATATTCATGAAAACAATTAAATGAATCCTAATAAACGGGGTAAAAACAAAGTTATTTGAGGAAACATCGTGATTATAACTAGAGTTAGAACCAAAAATACCAAAAAAGGAAGCAATGGTTTCACAACTGATCCAATCGGTATCTTGCTTATGCCACAGGCAACAAAAAGACAAATGCCAACTGGAGGTGTAATCATTCCAATACCAACATTTGCTGCCACCAAAATACCCAAGTGAATTGGTTCCATCCCCAGCGATACCGCTACCGGCACAAATATAGGCATTAAAACAATTATTGCTGGTAACGCATCCATGATCATCCCAAGCACCAGAAATACAATGTGAACAAGGATGATAAATGATATCCAATTATCTGCATACGTAACTATAATTTGTGCAAGAGCGTGTGGAATTCTCTCAAAAGTTAAGATAAATGAAAACATGGAAGCTGTAGCAAGAACCAATAGCACTACACCAGATAAGGAAGCAGTGTTTAACAATACAGTGGGTATATCTTCTATTTTTAGTTCCTTATATATAAAAAATGAGACAATAAAACCATACATTACTGCAACTGATGCTGCTTCAGTAGGGGTAAAAATACCTCCATAAATACCTCCAAGAATGATTATAATCATTAGGATAGGTAAAATCCCATCCTTTAAAATGCGAATTTTGACTAAAAATGACGTTTTATCTGCTAAAGGTAGATTCATTTTTCTCGAGAAATAATACGCCATTATCATTATGGCAATCCCATTCACAATTGCGGGGAATATTCCTGCAGCAAACAGTCCGCCTATTGATATGTTAGCAATAACTCCAATAATTATAAGATCAATCGCAGGTGGAACTAGTGTAGAGACACCACCTGCAGCAGCCAAAACAGCAGTTGCGAACTCGGGAGGATATTTAAGCTTCTTCATAGCTGGTATTGCAACAGACCCTATCGCTGCTGTATTCGCACTTGGGGATCCAGATATACCAGAAATAAGTAAGGCAGAAAAAATTACTACAAGAGCTAGGCCACCATAGATTCGGCCAACAAATATCAATGCCATTGCAATAATTCTTTTCGCAATCCCTCCGCTTGACATCAACTGACCTGCCAATATAAATAGTGGGATCGCAAGCAACGGAAATGAATCAAGACCGTATAAAAATTTCTGCGGCAGCATTATTAACACATCGGGAGATACATACAACATACCGATAAAAGCAGCTATTCCGAGCGCCATGCCAACAGGTACTGAAATAACCATTGAAAAAATTAATGTAAATGCTACTATCCAGCCCATATTTAGGATTTACTTTTTTGAAAAGTCATTTTTATAAAATCCTGAACAATATAATAGATCATAAGAATTCCGCTAATAATCGAAGAAGAATAGGGTACAGACATTGATAACCCGGTACCAGGACCAACTTGATCAATTACACTCAATGTATATTCACATGATTTCCATACAAAAATAGATAAAAATAAGAGCATCGATACGTTTACGATTGTAAAGATTGAACTACGGTATCTTTTCTGAATTCGATCTACTAGAAATGTCAATGCAAAATGTGATTTTGTTTTAAAACCATGAGCGATAGAAAGAGCTGCTAGCCACAAGAAAATATATCTAGCCAATTCTTCAGTCCAAGCAAGCGAAAACTGAAAAACATATCGAAATAATACCTGAATAAAAGTTATTGCAACAATTGAGACCAGTAGAAAACATAAAATAAGTTCTAATGGCTGTAAACTAATTTTGTTATTTGAATTCATTCTTGAGGCAACCTAATAAAATATTATTTTTCTCTTGGTGATACTATTTGATTGATTAAAGACATACCACCAACTCTCGCTGCGTTTTTTGCATATACTACTTGAACTTTATCCCTAAATAATCTTTTATCTACAGTATTGAAAACCAGTCCTTTTTTTTGTAATTCGATTAATGCTTCCCGCGTCTTTGATTCCATTGCATTTCTTTGGGTCTTAATTGATTCCTGACCAGCTTTTATTAATGCCATTTGTACATCTTCAGGTAGTTTTTTGAACTGCTTTTTACTAAAAATAAGTGCCACGGATAAATATAGGTGTTCTGTAAATGAAACATATTTGGTGACTTCATAAAATTTTTCTACCAGTAAATCTATATGATCACATTCTGCCCCATCCAAAACTCCCTGCTGAATTGCGGAATAAAGTTCGCCGAAGGACATGTTCGTTGCTTGAGCGCCGAACGCATTAAAAGTGTCTAATACTATTGAGCTTCCAATAACGCGAATCTTCATACCTTCGAGATCCTTGGGGGTGTAAATAGGCTTTTCAGAGTTCCATGTATTTCGAATGCCTGAAAACCACCAGCCTAAGACAATACAATCAAGCTTCTGTTCAATTATTTTAGCTATTTCATCGCCAATTGGGCCATCCAATACTTCATAAAAATGACCCAAACTATCAAAGATGAATGGTAGGTTGAATAAATCTACTTCAGGTACGAATCTACTAAGAGCACCACTACTCGCCGGTGTAGATCCTATAACACCTAATTTGACCATTTCAATTGCCTCTTCTTCACTTGCAATTTGACTGGATGGAAAGATCTCTAATTTCGCACGGCCATTAGTTTCTTTTTCTAAGATTTCAGATATTTTTTCAAAACCTGCTTGATGTGGATGCTGATCACTTCCATTGTGGGAAACTTTTATTACAATTTTTTCATTATTTTCTGACCAACAACCAATAAAGATTACTAAAAAATATATAATGATTATTACCCTTAATGAATTGCGTATCATACTGATATTAATATGCACCCCTAATTAATTCTTCCTCGCTTGGAATATAATCTATCATTTCAAATTTTGGTTTAGAAATATGCTGTGTTTTTAAAGAAATAATGATAAATAAGAAAAATATTATTAAAGGGGTTAAAAGTGTGTCTAATCCTCTCAATGAATCCGGAATTATCAAATACAACGTTAGGCGTAATATTGCCCCAAAGATTACAGAACTAATAGCTGCAATAGTATTGGCCTTTTTCCAATATATGCCAAGCAGAAGGGGTACAAAACAACCCGCAAGTACAATATCAAAAGCGAGTATTAATAAACTACCCGGTTTAGGGTGGTAATAAGCAATTGTACTGGCCAACACCATGGTTGGTATAGCAATTAATCTAGCAAGAATTAATATTTTTCTGTTGCTTTTGATTCCGCTGGAATACTTCTGAAATAGGTTGCGTGTTAGAATGTTTGATAAGTCTAAAATAACGCCTGCAGCAGTAGACATACTGGCGCCAATTATACCTAAAATGAGAAAGATTCCAATCATTTCCGGCATATTATTTAAAGCAATATCAACTAGCAGATCCTTATTTGCCAGTTTATCAAAATGAAAAGCATACAATCCGATTAATGCGGTTGGTATGCCGACCAGTAAAGTTAGAATGCCGCCAAAGTAACATCCTTTTTGAGCAGACTGAGGTGACTTTGATGAAATGACCCTTTGAATAAAATCAATTGCAACAATGTCCCCTAGAGCCATAGAAACAATAGCAGCCCAATTAGCCAATGATCCATTCTTAACTTTAAACAAACCGTCTAAATTTTTATATGTATCCGGTACTTGAGACATCATATTTGCCCAACCATATTCAGTGGTTAACCAAAAGAATGATAATAAAATACCAATAATAAATACAAATACTTGAAATACACTGGTGGAAACCGAAGCAATAAAGCCCCCAGTTGTTGCATACATCAAAATGATGATTGCAATAGAAATAAGCATGAATAAATAAGAAACATTGAATATTAGACTAAATAATAAACCCAGCCCAGCTAAGTTGCCTGCAATTAAAATTATATTACTGAACAGCATGCTGATTGATGCAGCTGTTTCCGTATGTTTATCATAACGGCGATTATAGAAATCGGGCAAAGTCATTAAATTCATTCTATGGATTGGCCTTGCAAAAAAGAAGCCTGTAATGAATAAGCAAATTCCTAAACCTATTGGAATACTTGCACCTGACCAAAAACCAGCCTCATAACTCATGGCTGCGCTACCCATCGACCCATTTGCATCAAATGCTTGAGCACAAAGTGTTATACCAACCACCCAGGCAGGCATTGTCGCACCTGCTTTATAGTAGTTTATTGCTCTTCCTTTTATTCTGAAAAAAGACCAAAATCCAATTAGAACCGTAATCCCCACAAATGTTATAACTGCTAAATGGATTAGTGACATTAAAAGTTCAAGTAATATAATTTATTCAAAGGGTAATATATTATTAATATATCAATTATAGTGATTAAATAAAGGATCTACTATTAACTAGTAGTTATTTTTTCGAGGAAGTATTTCATCACGCATTGCAGTGTGATAGACAAAGGTTGCAATTATTGCCGCATTTCGCTTTAAGCTGTCTTTTGTCACTAATTCAATAATGTCAAAATTAGTATGTATCTGATGAGTAAAATAGTGCATAGGGTCTTGAATCCATTCAAAAGCCGGGATATTCAATGCATCAAAAGGAACATGATCTGTACAACAAGCATTTTCAACTGTTACTGTCTTTGCACCAATATCATGAAAAGGTGTGAGATAATCTTCAAAAATTGGTCTTAATGCTAGATTTCCCTGTAAAAATATTCCACGAATATTATGTCCATTATTATCGTGGTTGAAATAAGCAGAAATCTTTGAATGTTCTTTTCTTCTTGTGCCGTTTATCACATCACCAACATATTTTTCGCAATAGTTCAAAGATCCATTTAATCCTTGCTCTTCTCCGCCCCATAAAGCAATACGTATTGTTCTTCGTGGCTTTATATTTATTTTTTTCAATATTCGCATAACTTCCATTAAGGTAGCGCAACCTTGGCCATTATCAGCAGCACCCGTGCCACTGTGGTAGGAATCATAATGACCACCAATTAAAACGATTTGATCCTTTAATTTTTCATCTACTCCAGGTATTTCTCCAATAATATTTACATGATTTTCACTTACATCTTTAAAATTGACGTTTAAATTCAACCTAAGTTTGGGATTAAGACCCTTCCTAATCATACCAGAAATCAATCGATGGTCTTCCTTA
>DTWI01000215.1 GCA_012963075.1 Fidelibacterota bacterium | reverse complement strand
CACTTGATTTAATTCCAGAAGCCAATGCAAATGGATCATCTATAATTTATCTTACAGTTAAAGATAATGGTGGAGTCGAAAATGGAGGCATTGATTCGGTTAAAGTGTCTTTTAATATAGAGATATTAGGAATAAATGATGCTCCAAATTCTTTTACTGCTCAGGGAGAATATTTACTCAATATTATTGATGGTTCTGGATCATTTTTAACAACAGAATATTTATTTATTACCCCAGAGAATGAACAAGATTCATTGCGATTTATGTGGAATCCATCTATTGATGTCGATGGAGATAATATTCAATATCGTATGCTTGGTTATGAAGATTTAGAATTTCTAACAATGAATACATGGGTTGATGATACATTTATGACATGGGCAATTAAAGACTTAGCAGCCCAAACAGACACGGTAAATGTATCAGAAGGTTCATGGTCTGTAATTGCCACTGATGGACAATCCTTTAAGACAGCAAATACTGGTAGTATAGGCGATTTAAAGATTGATGCAAGTGCGTTGGTACCTGATGTCTTTGATTTACGTCAGAATTATCCTAATCCTTTTACTAGTTCGACTACGATTGAATATGATGTACCTGAAACACAACAAATTGTGCTGCGCATATTTAATATTAGAGGACAATTAGTAAAGACATTGGTAGAGGAAGAACAATCAGCGGGTTATAAGTCTGTTACATGGAATGGAACTAATAATAACGGTGATTCAGTAAGTGCTGGAATATATTTCTGTCAAATGTATACCCCGGCCAATCCTTATGGTGGACAATTTATTCGAACCAAGAAAATGTTACGATTAAGGTAAATTGCGTTGAATTGGCTTCGCAGACTATATGATTGGGCGCTTTCTTGGGCAAATAGCCCTTATGCAGTTCCTGCTTTATTTACGGTGTCTTTTGTAGAATCATCTTTTTTTCCTATTCCTGCTGATCCATTGTTGATTGCATTAATATTAGGGTTGAGACAACGTGCTTTTTATTATGCATTCATTTGTACAGCAGGATCCGTATTGGGAGGCATGTTTGGATATTTTGTAGGATCGTTCTTATGGTGGACGGAAGCTATGGAATTTTCTAATATTGCCACTTTTTTCTTTACTTATATGCCAGGATTTACTGAAGAATTATTTTATAATATTCAAGCACAATATGAATCATATAATTTTGTAGTAATTTTTACTGCTGCATTTACGCCTATTCCTTATAAGGTTTTTTCAATTAGCGCAGGAGCATTTGATATCAATTTTCTTACTTTTGTTGTAGCATCAATTCTTGGAAGAGGATTGCGTTTTTATGGAATTACAATTGTGTTGTGGTACTTTGGTAGACCAGTGAAAAGGATAATTGATAAATATTTTAATCTTCTTGCTATTCTTTTATTGTTAATCTCAATTATTAGCTATATCATCATTGTCTACATTTTCTAAATATCGTTTAAAAAAAGGGGGCTTGATATGAAAAAAATATTATTACTAGTATTGCTTCTGTTGATTGGTTCTTTAACCAGTATTCCTGAGATTAAAACTACGAATGATGATATTCGTGTTCATGATTTTCAAAACCATATTACTTACTTGGCTTCTGATGAATTAGAAGGAAGGAGTTCTGGTACTCAAGGGGATCAACTTGCCAAAGATTATATTGTAAACCATTTTACGACTGCTGGCTTGCCAACTAAACGAGTAGTTGAAGTTCAAGAACATTATGTTTATAAAGATAGAAAAAACAAAAAAAATAAGGTGTTAACCTATAATATCATCGCAACTCTTCCTGGAACCGACGACAAATTAAAAGATGAGTATGTAGTCATTGGTGGGCACTATGATAGTGTTAGTAATAAGTTAGATAAAATTCATAACGGTGCAGATGATAATGCATCTGGGACTTCTATGGTATTAGAGTTGTTTGAGAAATTTGCAGCATCCAATACAAATAAAAGAACGTTAATTTTTATGGCATTTGGAGGGGAAGAACTAGGGTTACTTGGTTCAAAATATTTTGTTAATAATCCAACTATTGATCTTCAAAAAGTTCAATTAATGGTGAATCTAGATATGGTTGGTAGGTTGGATAATGAAAAAAATCTTCAATTAGGAGGAACGTTAACTGCAGTAAATTTTGATAAAAAACTTGAGCCTTTTTTAAATCAAATGGAAAACAGATGGCAAAATAATTTAAATATCACAGAATTAGGAAAAGGAATTTTTAAGCGTTCAGATCACTATAGTTTTTATTTAAAAGATATACCAGTATTATTCTTTTTTACCGGATTGCATGAAGATTACCATGGTCCCACCGATGATTCTAATAAAATTAATTATCAGGGAATGAAGGTTATTTCAGATTTAGTTCATCTGATTATGGAAGAATTTGCAAACACACCAGAAAAATTAGTCTTTCAACCAGTTGAATTAGAAGAACAGAGTATGCCAGTTGCCGAAATAAAGGTTACTTTAGGCGTAATGCCTGACTATGCACATGAAGGAGATGGGTTAAAGATTGATGCAGTAATTGACAATAGACCAGGGGAAAAAGCAGGAATGCTTGCTGGGGATATTGTTGTAGATATTGGTGGTACTCCTATAAAAGATATATATGCTTATATGAAGATATTATCCCAACTGAATTCTGGTGATAAAGCTGAAGTTAAAGTATTACGTAATGATTCAGAAATGGTATTGCAGGTTCAGTTCTAATGAAACAAGTTCTGTTAGCTTTAATGCTAATTAGTGTAGTATATAGTCAACAAGATATGATTACCAGTGATCCGTTTCCACGATGGGAGAATGATGTAATTAATCTTTTAGAAGAAGTCGATAAAAATAACAAATATGCTTCTACAAACAAGGACTTTATCTTAAAAAATGTAAAACAATTGACATTTGATGGAGATAATGGAGAAGCTTATTTCTCCAGCGACGCTACTCAGCTTATTTTTCAATCAAAACGCAGCGGAAATGAATGTGATAAGTTTTATACAATGAGTATTGACGGAAGCAACCTTAAAGAATTTCCAATACAAGATGGAGCATTTACCTGTGCCTACTATTCGCTTAATGATGAATTTATCTTTTTTTCCTCTACTTTGCATGATGGAGTTGAGTGTCCAGAAATATATAAACATCCAAATCCTCGTAAATATATTTGGCCATTAAGAAATTTTGAAATTTATCGATGGAATGGAGACAATCTAAAACAACTAACCAATGTTCCAGGGTATAATGCCGAGACCACAATTCATCCAACAGAAAAGAAAGTGATTTTTACTTCTATGCGCGATGGAGACATTGATTTATATGAGATGGACTATAATGGAAATAATGTTAAACGTATTACTACTGAATTTGGGTATGATGGTGGTGCATTTTATTCTCCAAATGGAAAGAATATTGTTTGGCGTGCATGGTATCCTCAAAATGAAGAAGAAAAAGAACAATGGTCTCTTAATTTAAAAAATCGTTATATCGACGCTGTTCCATTGGACATTTATGTTGCAAAAAGAGATGGATCTAATAAAAAACGATTAACCAGTAATGGAGCTACTAATTGGGCTCCTTCTTGGCACCCTGATGGAAGCCATATTATTTTCTCATCTAATATGGATGATTGGAGGGAAGATTATAATGCATTTGGAAGCAACTTTGAACTTTATATTATTAATATCTATACTTTAAAATTTACACGTCTTACACATAATGATACCTTTGATTCATTTCCAGTTATTTCTAAAGATGGAGAGCTTGTTTTTGCTTCGAATAGAAACGCTGAAAATCCACGTCAAACCAATATTTTTATTGGAAT
>DTWI01000214.1 GCA_012963075.1 Fidelibacterota bacterium | reverse complement strand
TTTTGTTTATTGTTCCAATCATCCAAATCAGTGTATAATGCTACTTCTTGTAAAAATTCTTTTAATGTTGCACCAGAAGTTTCAGCAAAATAATCAATACTGGACTTTAATTCTTGGATGTTATTATAACGATCTTGTTCTACTGGATTATTCTTATAATAGTATTCAATATTAAATTCTTCTAGAATTACACGAAATAATTCTTTGCAATCTAATTTTTCTAATAAATCATGAAACTTATTAATTGAATGATAAAAATTTAAAATTGCATCACATTGTTTATTTCTTAATTTTAATTCTTTAGCAAATTGTAAACTTTCAAATAAAGGTATTTTCTTTTTGTTTGCTGAATCATTAAGAAGTTTAATTGTCTTCTCACCAATCCCTCTAACAGGAAAATTGATGATTCTTTTTAACGCCACATTATCATTTGGATTGCAAATTAAAATAAGATATGCAAGAACATTTTTTATTTCTTTTCTATCATAAAATTTTGTGCCTCCAACTATACTATATGGTAAACCTTCTCTCATTAAAATCTGCTCTATAATTCTTGATTGAGCATTTGTTCTGTAAAGAATTGCAAAATCTTGAAACGTACTTTTATTTATTTTGATATCTTTTTTAATAGAATCAGCAACTGCAAGAGCTTCTTCTTTATCGTTGCCAGTAGGAATTAATGATATTTTTTCACCTTGTCCTTTTGTAGCTACCAATTTTTTTTCAGCACGATTTGTATTATTAGATACAACAGACCATGCACCATCAAGAATTCTTTGTGTCGATCTGTAATTTCTTTCTAGTTTAATCTCAACAGCTTTTGGAAAAGTATCTTTAAAATTTGTAAGAATATTATCAATATTTGCCCCTCTCCATCCATAGATTGACTGGTCATCGTCACCTACAACAGTAATATTTTTATGTCCACCAGCAAGAAAACTAATTAGTTGAAATTGTGGAGAGTTGGTATCTTGAAATTCATCAACTAATATGTATTTCCATAAATTTTGATACGATTTTAACAATGATTTATTTTTCTTAAAAAGTTGAATAGGTAGTAAGATTAAATCATTAAAATCAACAGCATTATTTTGAATCAATTTTTCTAAATAAAGATTATATATCTCAGCAATTTTTTCATTTTCGAAACCCTTTGCTTCTGATTGGACATCTTTAACAGACATTGATGCATTTTTGAAGCTATCAATCTTTGCTCGTAAAAAATTAGGATTAAATTCTTTATAATTATCGAGATCCAATTCTTCTATGATATCTTTTAAGACTAATTTTTGATCAGAACCATCATAAATCGTAAAACTACTGCTATATTTTTTATTTAAATTTTTAATATATTTTCTTAAAATTCTGGCTCCAACAGAATGAAAAGTACCAACAGTGACACCATCGCATTTGACACTTTTATTGATGCGTTCTCTCATTTCTGATGCTGCTTTATTTGTAAATGTCAAAGCTAAAATTTCTTTAGGTAAGTAAATTTTATTTTTAATTAAATGCCAAACCTTATAGGTTAATACACGGGTTTTTCCAGTCCCTGCTCCTGCAAAAACAAGAACTGGTCCTTTTGTAGCTTTAACAGCTTCTAATTGTTCACTATTTAAATCTGATAATTTCATTGTATTCTTTTTTGTTTTTTATATTCTCGTTTTGCCTTTAAATGATCAGACTGATTTGTACTAAATACGTGGTATCCATCTCCTTTTGCAACAAAATACAAGTAATCAGTATCTTCTGGATAAAGCGCAGCTTCAATTGACTTAATACCAGGATTATTAATTGGGCCTGGCGGTAAACCATAATGTATATATGTATTATATGGAGAGCTTATTGTCAAGTGTTTTATTTCCAATGTCTTTGGTCCATCTAGAAATAGATACTGTATTGTTGGATCTGCCTGTAATTTTATATTTTTTCTTAGTCGATTGTGATATACCGATGATATCGTTCTACGCTCACTATCAAATAGTGCTTCACCTTCAATAATAGATGCTAAAGTAACCACCTCATGAATCGTCAATTCTAATTCATTGGATCTATCAATTAATGTTTGATTAAAATTATTCCAAAATTGATTAATCATTATTGTTAGAACTTCTTCAATCATTATGTCTTGAAAAAAATAGTATGTATCTGGGAATAAGTATCCCTCTAAAGAGGTAGCTTCAATACCAAATTGTTCTATAAAACTAGAATCAGTAAGAAGCCCTCTATTTTGGGTCTCAAGTATATTTTCAATTTTCTCCAATACTTTTTCAGATCTTAACCCTTCAGGAAGCGTTATTTTTATTCTGATTGGACCTTCATCAAAAATTGTACGAATTAGTTTAGTATTGCTAATATTACCTCCTATTGCGAATGTACCCGTTGGAATATTTCCAGCAAGACCACGCAATGCAACCGAATATTTAAAAAAAGATTTGTTACCAATAATGCCTTCTTCATACAAAACATTTGTAAGATTATCTAAAGACATTCCCTTTTCAATTACAAATGTTGTTCTTTCAATTGACTTATTATTTAAAGAAGAAAAAATAACAAACGCTAAAAAGCATAGAACAAATACATTAACAAAAAGAGATTGAAGATTTTTATTAGTTTTGTTTTCCATTTGGAACGCAGAAATTAATTATATTTTTGGAAACTATTAATTATATTTTTGGAAACTTTGTATAACACATTTAACTTTTTACAATAATGAGTCAAAATAAAGAAAAAGTAAATTTTCAATGGCCATACAAAAGAAAAAATTATGTTTTGTTTGCCATTGGAGTTTTCGTTATAATCGTGGGTTATTTGATAATGTACTTAGGGAAAGTTGACAGCTTCCAAAGCTTGATTCTCTCTCCTATACTTTTGTTAATCGGTTATTTGATTATAATTCCATATGCGTTGTTATATAGAAATAATTAATGGGGTAGTAGTTCAGCTGGTTAGAACGCCGGCCTGTCAAGCCGGAGGTCGCGGGTTC